>JAQUXG010000244.1 GCA_028692515.1 Kiritimatiellales bacterium
CCGGCATCAACCATCAGGTTTTCCAACCCTTGGAAAAAGCGGAAGCCCGCGCGCAGATCGCTGAAAAATATAAAATCGACCAGCCGTTCATCATCTACGTTTCACGGCTCGAGCATCCGGCCAAAAATCACGTCCGACTGATCGAAGCCTTCGAGCGCTATAAAGCGTCGACCGACAGCTCGCACAAACTGATCCTGCCCGGCGCGGACTGGAACGGCGCAGATATAATCCGTGAACGTGCCGCGACCAGCCCGGTACACAATGACATTCTCTTTCCCGGCTTTCTTCCGCTCGAAGACATGCCGCTGTTCTACAGTGCCTGCGACCTGATGGCGTTTCCGTCGCTTTTCGAGGGGTTCGGCTTTCCGATTATTGAAGCGCTCGCCTGCGGCGCGCCGGTGATCTGTTCAAACACATCATCGATGCGCGAAATCGCCGGGGACGTGGTCCCAAAATTCAATCCGCACAGCGCCGAAGAACTTTTCCAATGTTTGGAAAAAACGCTGTCCGAAGGCTGGAGCGAACGGAAGCAGGAGGCCGGTCTGGCCTATGCGGCGGGGTTTGACTGGAACCGCACGGCGCGGCAGACTCTCGACATCTACGAAAGGGTCGCCGGATTATGAGTCGTGTTGCCGTCATTATGCGCTCCAAGAACGAGATGCCCCACCTTCCGGCGGCGATCGCGAGCCTGCGGCGGCAGACGTTCAAGGATTTCGAACTGTGGGCGGTGGATTCCGGCTCGACCGACGGCTCGGTCGACGTGTTGCAAACGTCGCTCGACGCCGCGCATCTGATTCAAATTTCTCCAAAGGAATATGTACCGGGTAAAGTTCTCAACGAGATGACAGCACGCACGACACAGAAGTTTGTGGTTTTTCAAAACGCGGATGCGATCTTCCAAAGCGACGACGCACTCGAAAAACTTCTTCAACCTCTCTTTGACGACGAGGCTGACGCGGTGATGAGCGCGCAGGTGACGCGGCCCGATGCGAAGTTCATCGTGACCTACGATTATCTGCGCGCCTACAACCCGAAAAACATCAAAGGCGAGAATGCCGACTTTTTCTCTGCGGTCACCTGCGCCTTCCGGCGCGACCTTTGGGAAAAGATAAACATCCCCGACATCGGGTACGCCGAGGATGTGGCGTGGGCAAAGCTTTGCCGCGCGGACGGCGCGCGCATTAAGCTGGTGACAGACTCGGTGGTGGAGCATTCGCACAACTATACGCTCAAAGGACTCTACCGGAAAAAGTTCCGCCACGGCGTGACGTTTGCGCAAACCTACAGACGCCGCGCCAACCTGTTTTTCCAAACCCTGGAACTTTTCAAAGAGTGGGCGCGCGATTTCCTTTATGCTCTGCGCAAAGGACGGCTCGATACCATTCCTTATAACATCGCCTATCGCGCAGTAATCTACACCGGCCTCTATCGCGGCCTGAAAGAAGGTTCACGTGGGTAAATATTCGGTTAAAGGCTCCCCGGCGTTCGACGCGCACATCGACGCAGATATGCAGCACATTGCGGATGCCGTATACGCCTCCAGGTTTTCCAAACATTGGAAAGCTCTGGTACTGCTCGGCGGCTACGGCCGCGGCGAAGGATCTCCGCTTATTCAGAAATCAGAGGTCGGAGGTCAGATGTCAGAAATTGAGCTGCCGTTCAATGACTACGACCTGATTGTGGTGACCGATTCGCTCCATCCACAACTGAAGCGTGAACTTAAAAAACTGGAGAAGGAACTTTCGGAATCGGTCGGCCTGCCGGTTGATCTCTATCCCTACCTCGGCAAGGCGCTTCCGAAGTGCGAGTTCTCGCTGCTGAACTATGAGATGCGCTACGGCCACCGCGTGATCCGCGGCGATTCGAAAATTCTCGATGCCATGCCGGCCTACCCGCACGATGCAATTCCTCTGTCGGAAGGCACCCGCCTGCTGCTGAACCGCGGCAAGCTGCTGCTCGACATTAAGCGACGGCTTTCCCAGCCGGAACCGCTGACACACGAAGACCGCCTGCGGTTTCTGAAATTCATGTTCAAAGCCGATCTCGCGTTCGGCGACTGCGCGCTGCTGCTGCGCGGGGCCTACGATCTGTCGTATGTAACGAAGAGGCGCCTCCTGCCGGAGACGGATCTGTCCGGCCTGGACGATTCGCGCGCGTTTGTGAGTGCCTATGACCGTGCGATTGATTTTAAGGAACGGGCGGATTTCCGAACATTGGAAAACAGCAACATTCATCTGCTCTTTGAGGACACCGCGCGGCGGTATGAGGCGTTTTTCCTCTGGTATGAGCAGCGGCGACTGAACCGGAAGTTCCAAACGTTGGAAAAATATGCCCATACATTTCCAAACCTTGGAAAAGAGGGCTCTCCGTTAAAGAACGTCATTCATAATTTTCGTGCGTTCGGCCCGGGCGGACTCCGTTACGGGCTCTCCCACCCGCGTCTGCGGCTTTACGCGGCGCTGCCGCTGTTGCTGACAAAACACGCCGATCGCGAGGAGATCCGCTGGCTGCTTCATTCGTATGAGGGCGGGTTTGAAGATTTGTGCCAGGAGTTCTATGCTCTTCAGCAGAGGTTTTCATGAAGAAACCAAAACTGAGTCTGTTTATTTTTATTGATGCGTTCGGGCGGGAGGTTTTCCTGCGGCATCCGTTTTTTCTGAAGGAACTGATCCGCGATCAGAAAAAGATCGATACGATTCTCGGCTATTCGTCGGCTTGTGACCCCTCGATCATTTCCGGCAGACTGCCCGATGAACATTTGATGTGGTCGTCGTTTTATTACGATCCGAAGGGTTCGCCGTTTAAATGGACGAAGGCGCTGGCGATTCTGCCGGATTCCATTTTCCGGCGCGGCCGGGTGCGGCATTATCTGAGCAAACTGATTAAAAAGGTGCAGGGCTTCACCGGCTATTTTCAACTCTACGGCGTGCCGTTTAAGTTTCTCCCTCTGTTCAACTATGCCGAGAAAAAACGGATCTGGGAGCCGGGCGGCCTGCTGCGCGGTGAGACGATTTTCGATGAGCTGGCGCGGCACGGCATTCCGCACTATGTACACGACAGCGCGGTGAGCGATGAAACCAAACTGGCGCGCCTGACGGCAGATATCGAATCACAGCGGATTGATTTTGCCTACTG
>JAQUXG010000010.1 GCA_028692515.1 Kiritimatiellales bacterium
GTTTTTCCGTCTTTCGAGGTAATTGAATCTTCTACCTCTACCCAGAGCGGAACGGATCCCGCTGCCTGATCATTGGTGAACAACCGGGGATAGAGGGCAAGGCTTTCTTTACGGACAAGATGTAAAAGATTCTTTTTATAAACGGCATCCATCGGCCATGCCGACGCATCGGCATCAACACCGTCAACGACATAGTTCAATCCGGCGACATAGAACCGGCCGGCCGGCGATTGCAAGGTCGTATTCGTTTCCGGCTTAAGGTCTGTCGTCACACGTACCGATGCACATCCACCAGTGAGCAGAACTCCCGCCGCACATAATCCTGTCGCAAGTTTTTTCATTGTCAGCGTCCTCGTTAAAACGGTGCAACAGTCTGAGTCGGCAGCGTCAGCGGCGCGGATACCGGAGAGGGATTTAACCCCGGCGATCCCGATGCCGGTGCCGTCCAGCGCGGCTGCGCCGTCCAGTACGCAGCATCTTTCGTAACTACCGTTTTCGCCAATGCCGTTGCAATTTGCGACGCAAGCTGCTGAAGATAGACTTTCTCCATTCCCTGCATATTAAAAAGTGAACCGGATACTTTTGGAAAGTCGGACTCGCCGGGAATTGTAATCAACGCTGCGGGTGTCAACAGGCTTACCCAGGTATGGATTTCACGTCGAAAACTTTTTTGAAGAGTTGCGCTTCGCAGGTTTTCCCGCCCGGTCCAGACACCCACTCTCATATCAATATCCTCATCCGAATCCCCCGGGCAGGGAAGGATTACTCCCGAAATCAAAAGAGTTCCATACAACCAGCCAATCGTCTTTAAGGTATGCATGGCAGTCGTGCTGCCTACATCTATCTTAAGCGGAATTGCCCCGGATGAATCATCTGTAAACAGTGCTGGATAGCGTTCCAGACATTCCTTGCGTAAAAGAGGAAGCAGCTCGCGCTGGTACTTCTTGTAGGTTTCGGCCGTTTGCTGGCTCAAGTTGTCAGCACTGAACGTCAACTCGGCAACATAAAATGTCCCGGCAGAAGCCTTCAATACCGGATCTTTTTCCGGCTTCAAATCGGTTGTCATTCGTGCCGACATACAACCGCTTTCCATCAAGGTAAAACCGATACAAAGCATCAGAAAAACAGCTCTCATAGATCGCTTCAGGAGAGGAAACAGAGTCGATCGTCGCATTAAGTATCTCCATGTTTTTAACGCCGATGCGTCATTCTTTCGGTAACATATACATAAGTCACCCCTACTCTGAAAGACTACAAACCGGGTTATTATTCATAAAAAGCAAATGCACCATAACCGACGACCTGGTCGCGCGGCCCGGCGGTGTCGCCGGAGTTACGCAGATCAATCAACTTGGCGCGCAGTTTTTTCTGCTTCGCCAGATGCAACAATCCACAGATCGGCACCAGCCCGCAGGCGTTGTCATAATCCAGTCCGCGTTCGTCCAGCGCCAGAATCGCCTCAGCGGCAGCCTCATCCATCGCCCGGGCGGTTTCATAGTTCTCGTAATGGCTGAGATCAGAACTGATTACAATCAGCGTCTCCGGCCCGCCCCACAGCTCTTCGAGCACCTCTGCAATCGCTTCGGCAGACGCATCACCCGCCACCAGCGGAACCAGTGTGAAATCGTCCAGCACAACCTGTAAAAACGGAACCTGCACTTCAAGACTATGCTCCAGCTCGTGTGCCGCATCATTCACCGGAACAACGGGCGGACATTCGACCGGTACGTCGCCGAGCGGTGTACACCAGAAAGCAGCCGCCGACCCTGCCAATCCGCGAAGCGGAACACGATGCGACGGACCGAGCACTACGACACGCGAAACCGTTGCTGGAATCCGGATATACGCACTCGCAGCAATTGGCCCGGAGTAGACATAGCCGGCATGCGGAACGACAATCGCCTTGGGGTGCGGCCCCGGCTCCGCCGCGGCCAGAAACCCTTCAATCATTCCGCGCAACGTTGCCGGTTCTGCCGGATAAAACATTCCCGCCACCGCGGGCTGTCGAATGTCCGCTTTCATGACGGCATTTTAATGGATGCACCGGCAAGAAAACAGCGTTATTATTCCACCATGAAAACGGCGCGTTACTGGCACCTGCGGGACGACAGGCTGATCGAATGCGATCTCTGTCCAAGGCACTGCCGCATCGCCGACGGAAAACACGGGGCCTGCCTCGTCCGGCAGCGGCAAGGCGACGAGCTGTTCGCCGCCGCCTACGGCCTGATCTGCGGACTGGCGGTCGATCCGATTGAAAAGAAGCCGCTTTATCACTTTCTGCCGGGATCCAGTGTGCTGTCGTTCGGCACCGTCGGCTGCAACCTGCTGTGCGGCTTCTGCCAGAACTTCCACATGAGCCGCGCAGCCGAAATCGAAGGAACCTGCGTTACTCCGGAAGCGATTGCGGACGCGGCCGTCGAATACGAGTGTCAAAGCGTGGCGTTCACCTACAACGAGCCGTCCGTCTTTCTGGAATTCGCCGTAGATACCGCCAAAGTCTGCCACGAACGCGGACTCAAAACCGTCGCCGTCACCAATGGCTGGATTGAACCGGATCCGCGCAAAGAATTTTATGCACACATGGATGCCGCCAACGTCGACCTGAAAGCCTTCACCGACCGCTTCTACCAACAACTCTGCGGCGCGACCCTTCAGCCGGTGCTCGACACACTTATTTACATCCGCAACGAAACAAGCGTGCATCTGGAAGTTACTACCCTGCTGATTCCCGGCTGGAACGACTCGCCCGCCGAAATCGACGCGATGACAAAGTGGGCTGTCGCAAATCTCGGCCCGGACGTGCCGTGGCACTTCAGCGCCTACCGCCCGACCATCAAATGGAACGAAGCGCCGCCGACACCGCTTCAAACGCTTCTGGATGCCAAAAGCATCGCCGAGCTCAACGGATTGAACCGTGTCCACCTCGGTAACGTTGGTATCGCGGCATGAGGAAGAGTTTAGGCCTTAGGCTATAGACTTTAGGCTTCCAATGATTGAAAAAGTCAGGAAGCCCTTTCACGTCATTAAATGCGTTTATGCGCATATGCGCATAATGTGATCTTCTAATTAACAAAAAGCCGCCCCGAAGACCGGAGCGGCTTTTCGTCGAAGCGGGAGGCCTTACTTGGTGATGACCTTGATCAGGTCGAGCACTTTGCAGGAGTAACCCCATTCGTTGTCATACCAGGAAACAACTTTAACGAAGGTCTTGTCGAGCTGGATTCCGGCTTTGGAATCGAAGATCGAGGTGCAGGTTTCGTCACGGAAGTCTGTGGAGACCACGTCTTCGTCGGTGTACCCGAGGATGCCCTTGAGCGAGCCTTCGGAAGCTTCTTTCATCGCGGCGCAGATGTCTGCGTAGGATGCTTCTTTCTTCAGGACGACGGTCAGGTCAACAACGGAGACATCGGAGGTCGGTACACGGAAGGCCATGCCGGTCAGCTTGCCGTTGAGTTCCGGAATCACTTTACCAACGGCTTTCGCAGCGCCGGTCGAGGACGGAATGATGTTTTCGAGAATACCGCGGCCGCCGCGCCAGTCTTTAGCGGAAGGACCGTCAACGGTTTTCTGAGTAGCGGTTGCAGCATGCACGGTGGTCATCAGGCCTTTTTCGATACCGAACTTGTCGTTCAGAACCTTGGCGACCGGAGCCAGACAGTTGGTGGTGCAGGATGCGTTGGAAACGATCGTCTGCCCGGCATAGCTGTCGGTGTTGACGCCGCAAACGAACATCGGAGTGTCATCTTTGGACGGAGCAGAAAGGACGACTTTCTTCGCGCCGGCGTCGATGTGCTTCTGAGCAGTTTCTTTGGTCAGGAAGAAGCCGGTGGATTCAACGACCACTTCAGCGCCGACTTCGTTCCACTTCAGGTTCGCCGGATCACGCTCAGCGGTAATGCGGATTTCTTTGCCGTTAACGACAAGCTTGCCGTCTTTGACTTCTACGGTGCCCTGGAAGCGTCCGTGTACGGAGTCAAATTTGAGCATGTATGCCAGATAATCGACGTCCAGCAGGTCGTTGATACCGACCACTTCAATATCTTCACGAGCGGCGGCAGCGCGGAACACCATGCGGCCGATACGTCCGAAACCGTTAATACCAATCTTTGTAGCCATTCTTCTCTCCCTTTGTATGCCCTGCTCGGGCGGTTTTTCTATAAAATCCCGCGAACCCTACCGGAACGGCCCTAGAGCGTCAATCCTTCGTGCCCGCAAACTTGACACCCCCAGTTAAAGCCTCAACACTCTAAGCAAACAAAGGATTTTTATGATCAAACGCTCTTATTTGCTAACCACCGTTATGGGCATCCCGGTTCGGGCGCATATTACATTGATTCTGCTCCTTCCGTTCCTTGCCCTTCAGTTTATGCCGCTGTTCGGAGTCGCCCGGTTTTTCTTCAGCCTGCTGTGCGCGGCAGGTGTTTTCGTCTGCGTGGCGCTCCACGAACTCGGCCACTCCTGGGTTGCGATCCGCAAAGGCTGCCGCGTACACGAAATCATGCTGCTTCCAATCGGCGGTGTCGCTAAAATGATCAATATTCCCTCGCGCCCGAAAGACGAATTCCTCGTCGCCTTTGCCGGCCCGGCCACCAGCGCCCTGCTGGCGCTGCTCTGCCATCTCATCGGCATGGGATTTGTTCTCCTGGGTCTCCCATCACTCGCGATGCTTTTCCTTATTCTATCCTACGTAAATCTGTTGCTCTTCCTATTCAACCTGCTGCCATCATTCCCGATGGACGGCGGACGCATCTTTCGCGCCTTCATGACCCCGCGAATCGGACGACTAAGAGCCACCGCGCTCGCCGCACGCATCGGACGCATCATGGCCGTTGCGGGCGGGATCTTCGGTCTATTTCACGGGAACTTCATCTTGGTTCTGATCGCCATCTTCATCTATCAGGCGGCGGGGGCGGAATACCGCGCGGTCTATGCCCAGCAGATGAGTCAGGACTGGTTCACGATCGAACCGCAAGCGGATATCTATGTCAGCCCGCCGCCCTATGCGCGCCACGTCGCACCGGTCTGGAAAAAGTGGAAAAACAAAACCAACGCTTTTTTCAACGACCTGTTTAAAAACTGGCAATGAACCGGCCGCAGGCCGGTTCAGTTATCCGTTAGCTGTTATCGGAAACGCTGATAACCAGTAACGTCTAAAATAACCGGTTATTTCACCACAGCGTGGAGCGTGTCCGGCACATATACTGCATCCGGACTCGGATAGCGGAAAAAGAAATCCCAAACAATCAGCACCAGCAGAACGGCACCCGCCGAGCCCAGCGTAATCGTCCAGAATTTTTTACTGAAATCCGGATCCTTCAGTCTGTGCCGAAAGTGGCGGAATCCTCTGTTGCGGCTGCGCCGGAGATGCGTTCCGGAAACATTCTTATTAACCGCTTCGTCAAACGTCTCAACGCGCGGATGCTGGCGGCGGCGTTTTTTCGGAGCCGCCGGCTTGTTCGCCCACGGCGGTTCTTTCACATCATAAATGTCTGATGAATCCATTGTTTATTCCCTTGGGGTAAACGCTACACAACCGTCTCAAAACTCACAACGACAAACCTTTCGCAAAAACGGCTCCCGCCTCAAAAAGAAGCTCGCGGCTACGGCGGATCGACTCCTCAGTACTCATCCCGTCCGGTTGAAGTGATGCAACAAACAAAACACCCGCCGCGCGCCATTCCGGTTCCGTCAGCCGCAGGCAACCGGCGATCACGCCGGTCTTCGCGCCCGCCTGTTTGGCCAACCGCGCCACGCCATCGACCACCTTTCCCTGAAGCGACTGCGAATCAAACTTCCCTTCGCCGGTCAGCACCCAGTCCGCGTCCTTCAGCGCACCGGCCAGACCGATCGTATCCATCACCGCATCCACGCCGCGCACCAGCCTGCCCCCCATAAACGCCACCGCACCAAATGCCAGGCCGCCCGCCGCGCCGGCACCCGGCAGATCGCGAATGTCTTTTCCTAATTGCTCTTTCACCGCATCTGAAAGATTAGCAAGCCGCGCTTCAAGCACTTCGACCATCTCCGGCGTAGCGCCCTTTTGCGGACCGTACACCTGCGCCGCGCCGTTCGGGCCGCACAGCGGATTGGTCACATCACACAGCACATCGATTTCAGGCAACTTTAACCTCTCGGGAGGTTCAAACTTTCCAAACATTGGAAAAAAATCAAAAGCCGCTATGCCATGGCGCCAGCCAAGGGCTTCAGCCGCGCCGACTCCGCCGTCGACGGTCGCGCTGCCGCCAACGGTCAAAAGAATTTTCTGTGCGCCCTTTTCGATTGCCGCTTTAATCAGTTCGCCGGTTCCGTACGTCGTGGCAATCAGCGGATTATATTCTTCAGGCCTGAGTAACGGCAGACCGCTGGCTTTGGCCATTTCGACCACGGCGGTTTTTGATTCGGGCATCCATGCGAATCCGGCGTTCACTTTCATCGATGGAAGCGGGCCGGTCACGGTCATTGGAATCCACTCGCCGCCCAGCGCCGACATCATTGCATCGGCCGTACCTTCGCCTCCGTCAGCCATCGGCAAAATCACCGTTTCGATATCGGGCCGAACGGACAGGATTCCATCGCGAACAATTTCGCATACTTCGCACGCAGAGAG
Source organism: Kiritimatiellales bacterium (assembly GCA_028692515.1). GTDB lineage: Bacteria > Verrucomicrobiota > Kiritimatiellia > Kiritimatiellales > Tichowtungiaceae > Tichowtungia. The sequence continues at coordinate 6,608 of JAQUXG010000010.1, forward strand.
GTTTCCTTTGAACGAGTCGAATGCGAGAACGACTTTCATCCAACCTGCTCCACCATTTGGGTGATCACACCACGATGGTTTTCGATGACGCCGCGGGCCGCGAGGCCGAGTTGCGTGCGAACCGAAGGATCGGCCAGCAAGTCGGCAATGGTTTTTTCCAATGCTTGGAAATCCTGAACCTGCCGCAACGCGCCAGCGAAACGAAAGTCATCCATGACCGATGGAAAATTTTCCATGTTCGGGCCGACGACGATCGCCTTACCAAACAGCGCCGGCTCGATCGGGTTCTGCCCGCCGTGTTCGCAAAGGCTTTTGCCGACAAAAACGACATCCGCCGTGGCATAAAAACTCATCAACTCTCCGGTCGTATCGACCACCAGAACATCGGAGAGCGAAGAATCCTGCGTACGAAGCGAGCAGGTGAGGCCCTGACTCTCAATTACGCTTACTACCTCGTCACGACGCTCCGCATGACGTGGAACCAGCACGAGGAAAAGCTCCGGATATTTTTCGCGTAACGTTTTATAAATTTTACAAAGTGCCTCTTCTTCGCCCGGCCAGGTGGAACCGCCAAGCAGAATGAGCGCATCGTCTGGAACGGAAAGCTGCTGAAGAACGCTGCGGGCTTTGGCGTCTGCATCAGCGGCGGGCAGCGGCAAATCGTATTTGGCGGTGCCAAGCGTTTTGACGGTTTCCGGCCGCGCGCCCATGGCAATTATGCGTTCCGCATCCTGACTCCCCTGCACACAGACCGGGTCGATCAGTTCAAGCAGGCGGCGGGTGAACGGGCGGAGTTTCATGTAGCCTTTAAACGACGAGTCGGAGATGCGCCCGTTGATCAGCGCGACCGGAATGCCGCGCTTATGCGCCTGACGCACGAGGTTCGGCCAAAACTCGCATTCGACCAGAATCAGCTTAAGCGGATTAATCTGGTTGTACACGCGGCGCATCACCCACGGCAGATCGACTGGAAAGTAGATCAGCACGTCGCGACGATCCATCTGCTTTTCTGCCAGCGCATGGCCGGTCGAGGTGTTGCTGCTCACGACAAACAGCGCATCGGGATGCGCCTTGCGGTATTCCTCGATGAATCGGAGCGCCACAAACAGCTCGCCGACACTGACGGCGTGAATCCATGTGCGGCGATTCTCCACGAGCGTTGTGGTAACGCCATGCCCGTAGATGCCAAGCCGCTGCTCAAAATGTTTTTTGTAGCCGCCGCGCCGGATCATCCGCGAAATAAACTTCGGCAGCATCAGCAGAAAAACGAGCGGGAAAAGCAGGTTGTAGAAAATCCAGATCATCGGCGAAGCATCCCGATTTAACAGTCAACATTCAATTCTCAATGTTCATTTTCCAATGTTTGGAAACTTTTCGCTCGGTTTTTCCAATGCCTGGAAACCTACGCGCGCGGGTGGGCTTCTTCATAAACCCTCTTGAGTTTTTCAATCGAAACATGAGTGTAAATCTGGGTGGTAGAAAGACTGGCGTGACCGAGCAGTTCTTGCACACTGCGCAGGTCGGCGCCGTTATCGAGCAGATGGGTAGCGAAGCTGTGGCGCAGAGCGTGCGGAGAAATGGACGGTTTGAGCCCGCAATATCCCACGTAGGTTTTCAGACTGCGTTCAATGGACCGCGCGGTAATCGGCCCGCCGTGTTTATTCAAAAAAATCGTCCGGCGCGCATCGCCTTTGATGCCGAACGAGTTCCAGACCTCGGAACGCATGGAGAGTGCATTCTGCAGCGCCCGCTCCGCGGGCCGTCCGAGCGGACAGAGCCGCTCCTTTTTGCCTTTACCGAGCACGCTGACGATGCCGGAGAGAATATCGATCCGGTTTTCGGTCAGGCCGGTCAACTCACCGATACGCATGCCGGTGCTGTAGAGCAGTTCGAGAATCGCGGTGTCGCGTACCGGAATATACTCCTTAAAAATACTGTCCGGTTTTCCAGCGGCCGCCATCGCGCGCGGCGCGGCCAGCAACTGCTCGACTTCGGCCATCGAGAGAACAGTCGGCAGATAACTGCCCTTCTTCGGCAGGTGCAGCCCGCTGAACGGATTGAGCGGAACGTATTCTTCGCGCACCATAAATTTATAAAACGAACGAAGCGCAGAGAGCTTACGGCTGGTCGTGGTTGGTTCCATTTCCAGCTTCTGGAAAAAAACCAGAAACTTGCGGGCGGAAAAACGATCGGCCTCTTTCCAATTAAATGGCGGCTTCGCCTCGTCGCCCCAGATCAGCTCCACGAACTGCCGGATATCAATCAGGTAGTTGCTGACGGTATGCTCCGAGGCATTTTTCTCGCCTTGCAGGTACTTAACAAAATGCCCTACACAAGGATCTGCGATTACGTTCATTGCAGATGAATCTACTTTTTAACCTTCGGTTCGGGAAGACCGTACTGCTCGCGGATTGCAGCGTAGTCCGGAATCTGCGCGGCGTAGCGGGCGACGATTTTCTTGAGCGCGGCGACCTGCTTGTCGGAGAGAGCGCCTTTGGTGGCGAACTGCCCGGCGAGTGAGTCGTAAAAGCTCTGGTCGTTGAATTCGCGCTTACCGCGCAGAACCGGCGGGTTCCATGTTTGAACATTTTTGAGCAGGTCGAGCAGTTCACCCGTCTGTCCTGCTTCTGCCGTATCGGGTTTCGCGGCCATATTGAGGCTCTCTTTAATCGTGTCGAAGTCCTGAATCTGATCGGCATATTTGGTCAGCACGGAATCCAAAGCTGCAGTCTGACGTTCGCTGAGACGACGCCCATTCTGCACCTGCTGGCGCAGGGACTCGCAGAATTTTTTATCATCGTACGTGCGCTTGCCGATCTTGCGGGCTTCCGCGAACGCGATATGTTCCAGCAGCTCAAGCTTCCGGTGGGTTTCCGTGCGCGGAGCTTCCGGTTTTTCGAGTTTCAGGCCGCTGATCTGCTCGGCGTTGATCTGCTCCATGTATTTACAGGCCAGATTGAACAACATCTGCTGCTGACGCTGAGTAATCTGTCCGTCTTCTGCAAATTTTTCGCGGACGGACTTCACGGTTTCGTCGTCGGCATAGGTGCGACGTCCGCGCTTAACCGGCTCAGCCCATTCCTTGACCTGTTCGAGCGCGGCAAGAATCTCTTGGGTAGATTCCGGGTCCGCCATGTCTTTGGCCCCTTCGAGCCATTCGAGAAACTGCGTATAAAAGGTCTGCATCATGTCGGCCCACTCAACGGAGCCGTCTTCGATCTTATCGAGCTTCTCTTCCATCTCGGCGGTGAACTTGACATTGAAAAGCGGATTGAGCGCACCGACGAGGAACTCATTCACGCGCATGCCGGCCTCCGTCGGGGTCAGCGAGCGTTTTTCTTTGGTGACGTATTCGCGCTTGTCGAGCGTCGCCAGAGTCTGCGCATAGGTACTCGGACGACCGACGCCGTTTTCTTCGAGGGCTTTAATCAGCGAAGGCTCGCTGTAACGCGCCGGCGGTTTGGTGAATTTCTGTTCACCGAGCCATTCCACGCAGTCGAGCTTCTCTCCTTCGGTGAGCGGCGGAAGTTTGGTTTCGTCGGTCTCTTCTTCCTCGTCGTCGGTATTCTTTTTGTCGGCGGCCATCTCGATGCCGCTGGCGCGCATGTAACCGGGGAAGGCGATTTCGGAGGAGGTCGCACGGAACAGATAGGTGTTTTCGCCGGAGGTTTCGATTTCGGCGGTACGGCGGGCGATACGTGCAGGCACCATCTGACTGGAAACGAACCGTTCCCAAATCAGTTTGTAGAGCTTCAGCTCTTCGGGCTTGAGGCCGGAGAGGCTCTGCGGAGTCTGCGAGACTTCGGTCGGGCGAATCGCTTCATGCGCTTCCTGCGCATTGCCGCGGCTCTTATAGAAATTCGGCTTCTCCGGCAGATATTCCGCGCCGTATTCGGCAGTGACAAAGGCGTAACAAGCTTCCTGCGCACTCTTGGCGATATTGAACGAGTCGGTTCGCATATAGGTAATCAACCCGTTTTCATACAGCGCCTGAGCAATACTCATGGCGCGAGCCGGCGAAAACCCGCACACGCTGGAGGCCGCCTGCTGAAGCGAACTGGTGATAAACGGTGCGCGCGCCCGGCGCTGAACTTCTTTTTCGATAACCCGAGCAACATGTAAATCACTGGCATCCAGCTCGGCGCGAATCTTCGCCGCCTGTTCAGAGCCTTTGATCTCGGCCTTGTCGCCGTTGATCTGCGCCAGCTTAACGGAAAACTGATCCTGAGGATCAATCAGCTTGCGCACATTGGCACCGAGCACCCAGTACTCTTCCGGATTAAAACTCTTAATTTCGTTTTCGCGCTCACAGACCAGACGAAGCGCCACCGACTGCACGCGACCTGCGCTGACTCCGCCTTTGACCTGCTTCCAGAGAAGCGGACTCACCTTGAAGCCGACCAGACGGTCGAGAATGCGGCGGGCCTGCTGTGAGTTAACGCGGTTCATGTCCAGTTCGGTCGGATGAGAAAACGCCTCTTTGATCGCCGGTTTGGTGATTTCGTTATAGGTCACGCGGCTGAATTTTTCCGGCGGGACAATTCCCTTGAGCAGTTCAAACAGATGCCAGGCAATCGCTTCTCCTTCGCGGTCCGGGTCGGGTGCCAGAATCACTTCGTCGCATTTTTTGGCGGCAGCCTTCAGCTCGGTGATAATTTTTGCACGGCCGGTCGTGTTCACATACTCCGGCTCAAATCCTTTATCGACATCCACGCCGAGTTTTTTGGGCGGAAGGTCTCTTACGTGGCCCATGGAGGCCTTCACGATATAATCCTCGCCCAGATACTTATTGATGGTTTTTGCTTTTGCGGGAGACTCAACGATAACCAGTTTCATAATCAAATTCCTTTTTTAACCGCGAATGTATTCGTGGTTTACTCTCTCAAATCTTCCGCCAGTTCGACGATACGTCCCGGCAGCATTTTCACGACGCGCTTCATTTCCAATCCAACGAGCAGCGCACTCACTTTAAAACTCGGCAACCCGGCGGCGCGGGCCAAACTGTCCACATCCAGCGCTTCTTCCCAAAGAGCCTTTACCAGCGCCTGCTCCTCCTCGGAAAGCGGCACTTCCGGCCTCGCCGAAGCGGCATTTTGCGGTTTTTCAAACTGTCCGGGCGGCACCAAAAGCTCGAACTCTTCTAATATATCGTCGACGTTGTCGACCAATTTCGCCCCGTTTTTTATTAAACGGTTGGTTCCTTTGGACGCCGGGGAGTCAATTCGACCCGGCACGGCAAAGACACTCCGGCCCTGCTCTGCGGCTGCATCGGCGGTATGCAGCGATCCGCTTTTGGCCCCCGATTCAACCACAACAATGCCCATCGAAAGCCCGCTGATGATCCGGTTACGGTACGGGAAGGTCATCCGGTCAGCCTGCCGCCCGAACGGGTATTCACTGACCACCGCCCCGCTCTGCGCAATGGCATCGGCCAGCGCCCCGTTTTCCGGCGGATAGAGCTGATCGATCGCTGAGCCGAGTACCGCAATCGTCCGGCCCTTTGCCTTGAGTGCTCCCTCATGCGCAGCCGTGTCGATCCCGCGGGCGAGGCCGCTCACCACGGTGAAGCCGGTTTGCGCCAGCTGATAGGCCAGCCGGTCGGTCACGCTCAATCCGTAGTGGGTGCATTTGCGCGAGCCGACCATGCCCAGCGCGTGGCGATCTTTCGGCAAAAATGCCCCGCGCACATAAAGTGCCAGCGGCGGATCATAAATGGTTTTCAGCGCGGCGGGATATTCCTCGTCCAGCGGCGTAAGAATCCGAACACCCAGCTCGTCTGCTTTTTCCAGCTCGGCCTTCGGATCAACCTGAGTGCGCTGATTCAGAATCGCTTCGGAAAGTTTGATGCCAACGCCCTTCGCCATCCGCAGGTCGGACAGCTCCGGATCAAAAACCGCCGACGGGGAGCCCAACGTATCAATCAGAGCCCGCACCGTTACCGGCCCGATACCTTCAATCATATTCAGAGCAATATACGCTTCGCGATCGGTCATGCTTTAGATTTTCTGCTTTTAGGCTTCGTGAACAAATCAAGCTGGCCGTCTTTGAGCAGATCGTAGGTTTTCAGCAGACGCAGGGTTTGCAGGAGGTCTGACTTTTCATAGTTTTTTGCGACATCCACGCTTTCAACCAGCTCCAAAAGCATCGTGCGGAATGAAAGTACGCCATCGATTCCGCCCTGTCGTAAAAGCATCAGTGTTTCTTCCTGCGGCGCGGCGCTGGCCGTCAGATCGGACAGGCAGAGAATCTTGGTGATCGATCCGGCACCCAGCGTTTTGCGGGCCTCTTTTACCACCGCCAGTTCAGCGAAACGGAAAATGTCGGGATTCTTTTTGAGTACCGCCGGGCTGAAGCGATCAGTATGCCAGCCGCGGATGCTGACAATCGCACGCTGCACTTTAGAAAGCTCCGGCGCGCCCCAGACCATCTCTTTCGGCGTATTAAAAACTCCAGCCTGCCCCGGACGGGCGATCAGTAAATCAATCTCCTCGGCATCGAGTTTGTGGCGCGCGGCCACCTGATGCTTGTTGGGCTGAATGACGAAAAAGCCGAGCGTCTCGAAATACTCGCGGACAATCTGTTCATTGACTGATGCCATCCCAAACCTCCTCCAGCAACGCTTCAGGAACTTCACAACCGAAATCGACGTGGCCGATCCGGTCGGCCAGCACAAACTTCGTCAAGCCGCCGACCGTCTTTTTATCGACTGCCATCGCCGCGCGGATCTTTTTCCACAGCAGCTTCGGCGCGCCGACCGGCAGAGCCAGCTCCATAAGCAGTTTTTCGATCCGTGCCGATTCTTCGACGGAAAGCCCTTTGAGCGCGACAGAAAGATGCGCGGCATAGACCATGCCGATCGACACCGCTTCGCCGTGGAGAAACTCACCGTAACCCGCCACGTTTTCGATGGCGTGTGCGGCGGTATGGCCGAAATTCAAAATACCACGCAGACCGCCTTCACGTTCGTCCTGCCGGACAACTTCAGCCTTGATCTCGCAACAGCGGGCGATGATCTTTCCCAAATTGTCTGTCCCGCAGGAAAAATCAGCAAGCCCTGACGCAGTCAGTTCCAAGGTTTGGAAAAGTTCGGCGTCCCAGAGAATGCCGTATTTGACCACCTCGCTCATGCCGGCGGCAAATTCGCGCGGCGGCAGGGTTTTGAGTGTATCGAGATCAATCATCACCAGCTCGGGCTGATGGAACGCGCCGACCAGATTTTTTCCCGCCGGAATATTGATACCGGTTTTGCCGCCGACCGAGCTGTCGACCATTGAAAGCAACGTCGTGGGCACTTGGACGAATTGGATGCCGCGCAACCAGCTGGCGGCAGCGTAGCCGGTCAGGTCGCCGATCACGCCGCCGCCGAGAGCGACCATAAAACACTTGCGATCGAGGCCATGCGCAGCGGCTTTGCTGTAAAGATTGAACAGTTGCGCCTGACATTTAGTCGGCTCGCCTGCCGGAAGGATTTCGAGCGCGGGTTTGAATCCGGCTTTTTCCAAGGATTGGAAAACCCGATCCGAATAAAGCGGCGCGACGGTTTCGTCGGTAACGATCAGACACTTGCCCTTCAGTCCAGCGGCTTTACACGATTCGCCGAGCGTATCGAGATTGCCCGAGCCGATGTGAATGGGATAGGAGCGGTCGCCAAGTTCTACTGTTACGTCGCAATTCATGTTGCGCACGCTACTTAAAGAGGAAAGAGGGTTCAACTCTTCTTTTACGGCACCGTGACCCAGAGGCGGTAGAAAACCGTGTCGTCGGTGTTTGTTACGGTGATCGCCGAGTTGGTTCCGGCACCCCAGACAGGAGTGCCCGCCGCGATCCAGGTCAGATTGGTGGTGGCCAGATCGTTGGTCGTATAGAAAACCTGATACTGCCGCCCCGTGCTGCCGTTAAAATAGAAGGTCTGA
>JAQUXG010000245.1 GCA_028692515.1 Kiritimatiellales bacterium
CTTTCTCGAGCGTGGCGGCGATGACGCCCTGCTTGCGCTGCTGCATCTGGAGAACCTTTTCCTCGACCGTGTCTTTGGTGATGAGCTTGACGCTGTAAACAGTGTTCTTCTGGCCGATGCGGTGTGCGCGGTCTGTCGCCTGATCCTCCACCGCCGGGTTCCACCACGGATCGTAGTGAATGACCATGTCGGCGCCGGTCAGGTTGAGTCCGCTTCCGCCCGCCTTGAGGCTGATTAAAAAGACGGGAATGGAGCGGTTGGTATTGAACTCGCGCACCATCGCCTGCCGGTTTTTCGTTGCGCCGTCGAGATAGCAGTATTTGAGATCCCGGGCGTCCAGTTCTTTGCGCAGGATGCTGAGCATGGAGGTGAACTGACTGAAAACCAGAATGCGGTGGCGGGCATCGACCGCTTCGTCGACCAGTTCAAAGAAGAGTTCCATCTTGGCGGACGGAAACTCGCTCTTGAGGTTCGGCAGTTTGAGCAGGTCGAGATGGCAGCAGGTCTGGCGCAGACGCAGCAGCGTTTTGAAAATCTGCATGCGCGAACGGTTGAAGCCCTGCGACTCAACCATGTCGGCGATCTTCCGTTTCGAGCTTTCAAGCAGCTCTTTGTAGACCATGTACTGGTCTTTGCTGAGCGCGCAGTGCGCAACGCGCTGGATTTTTTCCGGCAGGTCTTTCGCCACTTCGCGCTTCAGGCGGCGCATCAGGAACGGATGCAGCTTGCGGCGCAGTTTCAATTGCGCCAGCTCGGCGTCGGGGCCGCCGCGGCTGATCGGCAGTTCGTAGTGCTCACGGAAGGCTTTATGATTGCTGAGATAGCCCGGCATCAGAAAGTCCATGATCGACCAGAGATCGGCGACGCTGTTTTCGATCGGCGTACCGGTGAGCACCAGCTTCTGTAGCGCGCGGATTTTTTTGGCCGAGACCGCATTCTGCGTGGTGCGGTTTTTAATGTGCTGGGCTTCGTCGAGCACGGCGACGGAAAATTCATGCTTCAGATATTCATCGAGATCGCGGCGCATCAGCGCATAGGAGGTGATGACCAGATCGCTTTCCGCCACTTTTTCCCAGTGGTCGTGGCGATCGAGTCCGTGCATTTTCAATACGCGCAGGCCCGGCGTGAATTTTGCGGCTTCTTCGGCCCAGTTTTCGACCAGACTCGTCGGGCAGACGATCAGCGCCGGCCGATTGCGCGCTTTTTCATTATGCCGATCCAGCTGAAGCCAGGTGAGGGCTTGCAGCGTCTTTCCCAGACCCATTTCGTCGGCCAGAATTCCGCAGAAGCCGCTGCGTTCCAGATAGCGCAGCCAGTAGACGCCCTCCTTCTGATACGAGCGCAGGGTGTTTTCGAGTTTTTCGCCGATCGGCTCGGGCTCAATGCGTTGCGTCCGGTTTTGTGTCTGCGCTTTTTGAAGCCAGTCGGGCGAGGCTTCGACATCCACGCCGTCGAGCGAATGAAGCGACGACTGAACATAGGCCGCATAAATATCGTTCATGCGGAAGGTGCCCGCCCCGCCGCCCGCCCCGAAGGCGCAGTCGCTGAACACTTCACGGGCGGTTTCGATTGCGTCGATATCGAGCAGAATGGTGCGGCCGTTCTTTTCGACAAATGCCTCGCCCATATTCAGCGCACGCTGAATTTCGCTTTCGCTCAGGCTCTGCCCGCCGCTGTTTTCGTAGGCGTACCCGACGTCAAAAAACCCGCCGCCCGCCACATCGTTTACGCGAATCACCGGCGTGGTAAAATCCACATCGTCCATGAACGGCGCGACGCGTCCTTCGAGTTCGACGCGCCAGCCGTAACGGCGCAGGCGCGGGATGGCCCCGCCGAGAAAGTTGAGGACTTCGCGCTGGCCGACAATCGAGGTCAGCAGATCGCCGCGATGCCCGCGCAGCCCGGAGAAGGCCAGTTTATCGAGTGCCGTTTTCTCCGCCGCCAGATTGCGGATGCGATATTCGAGAATATCGTCCTCGGACGGAATGGCAAAATTCCCGGCAGCCTCTTCCCGGCCCGCGATCAGGATGTTGCCTCCGTATTCGGCATAGAGTTTGCCCGCCAGCGAGGCGGGGCTGCCGCTGACGACCAGACGGAAACGCGGGTCGGCCGGTTTCAGCGTGAAGAGATCCGGCGAAACGTCGGTATCGACCGGAATCAGGTTTCCAAGGGTTGGAAGTTCGTGATTCAGAAAATTCGGCACGGCGGGCCGCGCAATGCGTGTCGCGTTGTGATAGATGCTGCGCAGCGGGCCGGGCAGCAGTTCGTTCAGTTTACGGAAGGTGTTGCCCGCAAAAATCCATCCTTCGCGCGCACTGATGATGAAAAGAGGCTGTTCGCTGATTTCCGGAAGATCGACATGCATGGAAAGATTGAGTTCGCCGCTCGCTTCGTCCAGATCCATGCGCAGTCGCGTGCCGACCGTATCGGGAATAACGGTCAGCGTCTCGCTGGTGCCTTCATCAACAATCGGTTTGTTAACGCAAAGTTGCAGAATATTAATGAAGTCCGCCTCGCTGGCGACAAAGCGTCCGCGGGCCGGACCGTTGCAGATATCTTCGAGCACGAACAGCAGGTTTTCATCGCGCGGCGTGAAGGTGAGCGGAATATTCGTCGGAATCTCATGGAGCAGAACGCGTTTGTTCTGAAAATCGGCGGAACAACGTAACGGGAAACGTCCGCCCAGGGACTGGTCGCGCCAGTTGGCTTCAAGCGTCAGACGCAGAATCGCGGAAACCGCCTTCGGGTGGGTGGACGGAACGCGTGAGATATAGTTGGTTTCGTCGACCTGCGCGAGACGTGCGGCGCGCAGTTTTTCTTTCTGCGCTTTTTCCTGCCGCAGCGGGTCGCTGTACTGCCGGATCGCTTCAAGGCCGAGCGCGACGAGATGGGCGCAGATCAGTCCGCGCTCCTGATTGTCGCGGCACGGACAGTGGTTTTCAACGAGACCGTCAGAAGTCAGCTCAAATTTCGTGCGCATCCCGCGCATACCGACTGCCAGTTCGCCGGAGATAAAGGGATGATCGTATTCCAGTTTTTCGACCACGCCGCGTTCGAACAGCAGTTTTCCGTCGCGAAACGACTTCCAGCCGGCCCAGTCCTGCAAAATTTTCTGTGTAAACGGTAA
>JAQUXG010000246.1 GCA_028692515.1 Kiritimatiellales bacterium
TTCTACAAAGCGAATGAAGGCTACCTGCAGGGCCAGCTCGGCAATCCGGACGGTGCCGACAAGCCGAACAAAAAACACTACGATCCGCGCGTCTGGCTGCGTAAAGGTCAGGAGTCACTGGTTGCCCGCGTCAAGCAGGCCTTCGAAGACCTCAACGCCATCGGCCGCAACTAAGGTTTTTCCAAACCTTGGAAACCGAAAGCCCCTCGCGAAAGCGGAGGGCTTTTTTCGTGTCAAAGAAAACGAATCTTGATCCCCTGACGCACGATCCGCATGATGCCGCGCAAACAGGAAACTTCTATGAAACTCCGCCTTCTTCGGTTCCGCAGCGCACTTCTTTTTATTGTTCTCATCGGACTGCTCGACCGGACAACCGGCTTTCAGATTTCGTTTTCTCTTTTCTACCTAATCCCGCTAGCCTGGTTCGCACTGTCAGAAAAAGACAACGCCAGGACGAAAACGGTTCTGCTTTCGCTTGAGGCGGCGTTGATCTGGCTGGCGGTTGATGTGCTGAGCAACCCGCTGTACACCAATCGCTGGTTCTCCGTCTGGAATGCGCTGGTTCGTCTGGTGATTTTTCTGCTGACCTCGCTTCTGGTCATTTCGGTCAAACAAAAGCGCCGGGAGCTGGAAGCGGCCAACCTGCGTCTGGCCGAACTGAATGAAGAAAAAAACCGGTTTATCGGCATTGCCGCGCACGATCTGCGCTCCTCAATCGGAGCCATCCGCTCGCTTTCCGAACTGCTACTGGAAAACCCTTGTGTATCGTCCGGAAACCCGGATGAAAATGAGGAGCGGATTGAATTCCTGCGGCAGATCCGGCAGTCCAGCGACGACGCACTGGAACTGATGAAAAACATGCTGGATGTCTCTAAAATCGAATCCGGCACGCTGACCTTAAATCGGATCGCGGGGAACTATCCGGATCTGCTCAAAAAATGTATTCAGCTTCACCGGCTCTCCGCCGCGAACAAACAAATCACTCTTTCGTACGAAGGCCCGGACACCCTGCTGCAAAAAATCGATCCCCAATATCTTGAAGAAGCCGTTAATAACCTGATCACAAACGCCATCAAGTTTTCATACCCGTCCTCAACCGTTCGGATCAAACTGTCCGCCAAAGAGAAACGGGTTCGCACGGAAGTGATTGATCACGGGGTCGGGATTCCGGCAGAGGAAATCAACCGGCTGTTTCAGTTCTTCCAGAAAACCAGCGCCCGGCCAACGGCGGGAGAGTCTTCAACCGGACTGGGGCTGGCGATTGTGAAAAAGATCATCACGCTGCACGGAGGAACGGTCGGCGTAGAAAGCGTGCCAGGAAAAGGCTCAACATTTTTCTTTGAACTGCCACTGTCTTGATCACGCCCGGCCGAACTTGCGGTTCAGCTCGGTGAAGCTGGTGAAAATCAGCGTGGGGCGTCCGTGCGGACAGGTGTAGGGCATTTCGGTTTTCGCCAAATCCTCCACCAGCCGTTCCATCGCCACGGGAGAAAGCGTGTCTTTTGTCTTAATGGATGCACGACAGGCCGCCTGCGCCACCGTTTCGCGCAACGCTTCGCGTGTCGCCCGCGAGGCCGCTCCGCTTTTTTCCAGTGCCCGGGCAATGCCGCTCAAAATTACAATCGCGGAGCCGTTCTGTAAATGAACCGGCAGAGAATCGACAATGAACGTATCCTGTCCGAAGTCCGAAATGCCGAAGCCCATTTCATCGAGTACCGGCAGATGGCGGCGCAACGCCTCCGCGTCTGAGGGCATCAGGTCAATCGCTTCCGGTGTCAACAATCCCTGCCGCGACGGCTTGCCTGCGGTCAGATCATGCATAAATTTTTCGAACAGCACCCGTTCATGCGCCGCCTGCGGATCCATCAGCACAATGCCCTCTTCCGTTTCGAGCACGGCATACATTCCGCCCGCCTGACCCAGCACACGGCACCACTTCCACGGGGACTTGCCGTCGCCTTGAATCTGCACCGGTTTGGAAGTTGCCGGAGAAGCGACCGGCGGCTCTGCCGGGATGCCGCGCCGCGAAACCTCGGGAGTCTGAATAGAAAGCTCATGTTGCTTTTCAACCGGCGGCGCGGGCCGCGGCGCTTCAAACTGAAATGCCGGGGTGCGGCGTTCCGTCTCCGGAGCTTCGAGCGCGAGTGCTTTCTGCACTGCGGCAATCACCGCATCGCGCACCGCGTGGGGATGACGAAAGCGGACTTCCTTTTTCGCCGGATGCACATTCACATCCACCAGCGCTGGCGGACATTCGATAAAGAGAAATGCCGACGGATAGCGTCCACGCGCCAGCACCGCGTGATAGGCCTCGTTCAGCGCATGATAAATCACCGGCGCAGAAGCCGGACGTCCATTGATGAAAACATACTGATCCGAGCGATCCGAACGCCCCGTTTGCGGCAGTCCGGCAAAGCCGGTCACCTTCACCGCATCCACTTCATAGTCCAGCTCGCGCAAGTTGCTCAAAAACGCCGGACTGTAAAGTGCGGTAATCCGGTCGGCCAGATTGGAACCGCCGGGAAGGTTATAGACTTCTCGTCCATCGGAATTAAACGTCAACCCGGTTTCCGGATGCGCCAGCGCATAGACCGCGAACAGCTGGCGAATCTGCGCCAGCTCGGTCGCCTCCGTGCGTAAAAACTTACGTCGGGCCGGAACGTTGAAAAACAGATTGCGAATCTCGAGGCGCGTACCGGGCGGGCAGCCCGCATCCAGCACCTCCTGCATTTTGCCGCCGCTGACATGAATTTCCGTTCCGCTCAGCTCCTCGGCGGGACGGGTAATCAGCGTAAACCGCGACACGGCGGAGATCGACGAAAGCGCCTCGCCGCGAAACCCGAGCGTGGCAATCGCCTCGACCTGCTCCGCTGTGCGGATTTTACTGGTCGCGTGGCGTTCAATCGAAAGCAACGCATCGTCGCGATTCATGCCGGAGCCGTTGTCGGAAATCGCAATCAGCTGCATTCCGCCCTGAACGACCTCGACATCCACCTGCGTCGCGCCGGCATCAATTGCGTTCTCGACCAGCTCCTTCATTACCGAAGCGGGCCGCTCGATCACCTCTCCCGCTGCGATCTTATTGATCACATGATCCGGAAGCATCTGGATGTGCTGATTCAC
>JAQUXG010000247.1 GCA_028692515.1 Kiritimatiellales bacterium
GTTTTTTCCATCCATTGGAAAAAAAGTCAAAACGATTATCTTATTTAACCCGTTGCTTAAAAACGAATTAAACAAAATTATCTCGCCGAAAATTCGGAAAAACGAAGGTCGGTAAAAACGCCAACGGCAGGCGAATTCGGGTTTTTCATCCAGCCGCCGGGCAGCGCGAAATACCGTCAATTAACCCGTATTTCCAAACCTTGGAAGAGTGAGATCTTGGATTTTCCAAGGATTGGAAAATCTGCCGCCGGTTTTTCCAAACCTTGGAAACTACTCTTCAACCGGCTCCGGCGGCGGGATGCAGACCGGTTCAATGTTCCATATTTTTTCGGCGTATTCGCGGATCGTGCGGTCGCTGGAGAACCAGCCCATGCGCGCGACGTTGAGGATGGCTTTTTCGGCCCACGCGGCGGGCTGGCGGAACAGTTCCTCGACCTTCTGCTGAGCTTCAAGATAGAGACGGAAGTCGGCCATATAGAAGAAGGGATCGCCGTGACGGGTGAACTCGTCAAAAATATCTATGTACAGATCGGGCTGCGTCGGGTCGAAGGCGTTGACCCGGATGGCTTCGAGGACTTTTTGCAGCTCGGGGTCGCTGTCGTAGAATGTCCACGGGTTGTAGCCGTCTTTGGCCATTTTCTCGAGCTCCTCTTCGCGATGGCCGAAGATGAATATGTTTTCCTCTCCAACGTGCTGGGCAATTTCGATATTGGCACCGTCCCAGGTTCCGATCGTCAGCGCGCCGTTGAGCGACAGCTTCATGTTGCCGGTTCCGGAGGCCTCTTTCCCGGCGGTTGAAATCTGCTCGGAGAGGTCGGCGGACGGTATGATTTTTTCCGCCAGCGACACATTGTAATCGGGCAGGAAGACGCACTTCAGGCGGCCCGCGACGACGGGGTCGTGGTTTACGATTGATCCAATGGAGTTAATCAGCTTGATGACGCGCTTGGCCATGTGATAGGCGGGCGCGGCTTTGGCGGCGAAGATGAAAGTGCGCGGCACCATATCGATTTTCGGATTGGCCTTGATGCGCTGATAGAGCGCGATCAGGTGCATGGCACTGAGCATCTGCCGCTTGTACATGTGCAGGCGCTTCACTTGCACATCGAAAAGTGATTCGGGATGAATCGGCACGTGCAGCGTTTCTTCAATATACTCTGCCAAGGCCACTTTGTTGCGGTGCTTGATGGCCATGAATTCCTTCTGAAACGCCTTATCGGTCGCAAACGGCTCAAGTTTTTTGAGCTCTTCCAGATTTTTAATCCATCCGTTTCCGATTTTTCCGGTAATCAGTGCCGACAGCTCCGGGTTGCATTTCAGCAGCCAGCGGCGATGGGTGATGCCGTTGGTGATGTTGATAAACTTGTCCGGGTAGATGGCGTTGAACTCGGGCATAACCCGTTCGCGAAGCAGCTGCGAATGAAGTCCGGCGACGCCATTTACTTTGTGACTGCCGACAACGGCGAGGTTCGCCATGCGAACCTGACGCGTTCCGTTTTCTTCAATCAGTGAGACCTTCTCGATGATTCCCGTGTCGCCGGGGTGATCCATTTCCACACGCTGCAGGAAGCGCTGGTTGATTTCGTAAATGATTTGTAAATGACGCGGCAGAACACGATCCAGCAGTTCGACCGGCCATTTTTCGAGCGCTTCGGGCAACAGGGTGTGGTTGGTGTAGGCGCAGGTCTTGGTGGTGATTTCCCATGCCTTATCCCACGGCATATGATGCTCGTCGCAGAGAATCCGCATCAGTTCCGCAACGGCCAGCGCAGGATGAGTATCGTTCATCTGAATGGCGGTTTTCTGCGCGAAATTATTGAAGTTGCTGTGGTTTTTCTGGTAGCGGCGGATGATATCCTGAATCGAGCAACTGCACAGAAAATATTCCTGAATCAGACGCAGCTCTTTACCGGCATGTGTGCTGTCGGACGGGTAGAGTACCTTCGTGACATTCTCGGCCCAGTTTTTTTCTTCGACGGCGCGAATATAGTCGCCCTGATTAAATACATCGAGGCGGAAGCCTTCATCGGCGCGCGCGCTCCAGAGACGGAACATGTTCACGGTGTTGTTATCGAACCCGATCACCGGAATGTCATAAGGAACCGCCTTAAACATCTGCCAGTCGGTCCAGACCGGATGGCGCCCGCGATGCGTACTTGAAATATTTTCAATTCGTCCGTAAACGAAAACCGGCACGGTATATTCCGGGCGGATCATTTCCCACGGATAACCCAGCTCCAGCCAGTTGTCCGGACGCTCTTTCTGCCAGCCGTCTTCAAACTCCTGACGGAAGATCCCGTGTTCATAGCGCAGACCGTAGCCATAGGCAGGCAGTTCCAGCGAAGCCATTGAGTCGAGGAAGCAGGCGGCCAGCCGTCCGAGTCCGCCGTTGCCGAGTCCTGCTTCAACGTCGAGGTCGATAATTTTCTGCAGATCGATATCGAGACGTGTCAGAGCTTCGCGGGCGGCGGCCATCATGCCGAACGCCAGAACATTCTGTTCCAGCAGTTTGCCGATCAGAAACTCCATCGAAAGGTAATAGAGGCGTTTGACATCCTTATCGAGATAGGTGCGCTGTGTAGAGGTGAAGCCGTCGACCGCCAAGTCGCGTACGACATGGGCGAAACTCCAGAATTTATCGAAATCGGTCGCGCTGCGCATATCCTTACCGCGGCTGTAGCGCAGGTGGAACAGGGTGCGTTCCTCAATCATATCCGCAGTTACTTTAGTTTTTCGGGGGCATTTCATTAAAATTCTCCATTTAAAATTGGCCGGAAGTTTAATTTGAATGGAAGCCGGCCTGCAATGTAATTATGGTGTCCATATATGTTCATACCCATACAGATTACACCGTATTATCAGGCGCTTCTCGACAGACTCGGCCCGGAGCACCCACTGCGCCGGACGGTTCTTCCGATTGACGAAGCCCGACCCGCTCCCGGCGAGCTGGCCGATCCACTCGGCGAAGAGAACCACAGCCCATGCCCCGGCCTGATCCATACCTATCCGGACAAAGCCCTTCTGCTCGCTACGCTCACCTGTGCCGTCCACTGCCGGTATTGCACCCGCGGGCGGCTCGTCGGCAAAAATTCCAAACCTTGGA
>JAQUXG010000248.1 GCA_028692515.1 Kiritimatiellales bacterium
CCCGACCATGACATCGCCGCGCTTATGGCGGTCACGCTTGGAAATAAGGTGATGGAAAAGGAAAAAGAGCTGCGTGATGCCGATCTTTACCACGACTACCTGCTCTTCCATGGACTGGCCGTCATGACCGCCGAGGCGCTGGCGGAATACACGCACAAGAAAATCCGTGTGCTGTGGGGATCGACCGAGGGCAATCTGACGCTTTCCGAGATTTGGAAAAATAAACTCGACCAAAGCCGCTTCGGCTTCGGCTATGCACTCTGTCCCGATCTGGAAATGAACAAAGTCGTCTGCGACCTGCTCGATACTGACCGGATCGGCCTGAACGTCACCGAACTCTTCATGGCCGATCCGGAGGTCTCGACCTTCGCACTAATCACGCATCATCCGCAGTCGTATTACTTCGATTTGTAGGAAATGAACCCCAGAGGTCGCGAGACAAAGGCTCTTGTCTTCCAATGTTTGGAAAACCCGGCCTGTCAATAAGTGAACTTTTAATGAGAGAATACCCCGCTTCCGTGGTACTATTCCGGAAATCAACCTAAGAGGAGTGCCTGTGGCCAAGCCGAATTATTCGTTTGAAAAACGACAAAAAGAACTCGCGAAAAAACGAAAAAAAGAAGAAAAGCGGCTAAAGAAGGCGGGAACGCCGGATGAACCGCAGCAGGACACACCGCCGAAGTTGATCTAGAAGACCCAGTAAAGCAGTAAAACAACAGAAAGAAGTGCGTTATGAGTACAGGTACCGTGAAGTGGTTCAATTCAGAAAAAGGTTTTGGTTTCATCACCCCGGATGATGGAGGCAAAGATCTGTTTGTGCATCACTCCGAAGTAAAAACTCCGGGGCGCGCCATGCTTAACGATGGCCAGAAGGTTTCCTTCGAAGCCGGCCAGGGACAAAAAGGCCCGTGCGCCACAAACGTTGTCCCCTGCTAATTGACCCAAGGCATACCGGGTGACGGTTAACAACCGCACCCGTTTCCGCCAGAAACCGGATTTTCCAATGTTTGGAAAATTCCGGTTTTTTTTTGGAAAGGACGAAAGCGGAGAACTGGAGGCGGGAGTAAAACCTTCCCCGCATCCAGAACTCCACGGCTCCATCGCTCCATTCTTCCTAGCTGTTCAGCGACTTCATCGCCTTCATGGCCGCGCGCAACTCCGCGCCAACCTCTTCGACGAAGTGGCCGCGGATTGCACCATTCACCTGAACCAGCAGACGGTTATCAACGCCGTTGTCTTTCATTTCCAAGCCCTTGCCGATCACATCGGTTTGGATCCCGTTCATGAACTCCTTCAGCATCGGCACCGCCGCGTGCGCGAACAGGTAACATCCGTATTCCGCCGTATCGGAAATGATGCGATTCATTTCGTACAGCTTCTTGCGCGCGATCGTATTGGCGATTAACGGCGTTTCGTGCAACGACTCATAGTAGGCCGATTCCGGCTCAATGCCCGCTTCAACCATCGCTTCGAAGGCCAGCTCGACACCGGCTTTGACCATCGCAACCATCAGGATGCCTTTATCAAAATATTCCTGCTCGCTGATTTTCACATTGGCGGGAGCCGTCTGCTCAAATGCGCTCTTGCCGGTCTCTTCACGCCACGTCAGCAGGTTGATGTCATCATTCGCCCAGTCTTCCATCATCGTCTTGGAAAACTCGCCGGAGATAATGTCGTCCATGTGCTTCTCGAACAGCGGACGCATGATGCCCTTCAGCTCTTCCGACAGCTGGAAAGCGTGAACCTTGGCCGGATTGGAAAGACGATCCATCATGTTCGTGATTCCGCCCTGCTTGAGCGCTTCGGTAATCGTTTCCCAGCCGTACTGAATCAGCTTGGCGGCGTAGCCGGGCTCGATGCGCTGCTCAACCATCTTGTTGAAGCAGAGGATGGAACCGGCCTGCAGCATACCGCAGAGAATCGTCTGCTCGCCCATCAGGTCGGACTTCACTTCGGCAACAAACGAAGATTCCAGAACACCCGCCCGGTCGCCGCCCTCGGCGGAACAAAGCGCCTTGGCAATTTCCAGACCATCGCCGTTCGGATCGTTTTCGCCATGACAGGCAATCAGTGTCGGAACGCCGAAGCCGCGCTTGTACTCTTCACGGACTTCCGAGCCCGGAGATTTCGGAGCCACCATGATAACGGTCAGGTCTTTACGGATCTGCGTACCTTCTTCAACAATATTAAAACCGTGGGCGTAGCAGAACGTTGCGCCCTTCTTCATCAGCGGAACAACCGTTTTAACGACGTCGGTGTGTTGTTTATCCGGAGCCAGATTCATGACGATATCCGCCGTCGGTAGCATTTCTTCGTAGGTGCCGACTGCAAAACCGTTTTCGGTGGCGTTCTTCCACGACTGACGCTTTTCAGCAATCGCCGCGCCGCGCAGGGTGTAGGAAACGTCCAGACCGCTGTCGCGCAGGTTCAAGCCCTGATTCAGGCCCTGAGCGCCGCAACCGACGATCACGATCTTTTTGCCCTTCACGTATTCACAGCCGTTAGCAAATTCGGAAGCCTCCATGAAACGGCAGGTGCCAAGTTCCTGAAGCTGACGGCGAAGCGGAAGTGTATTGAAATAGTTCTGGCCCATAAAAATCTCCTGTTGATGGTTTCAAAGCCGCGCAGTCTAACGGGAGATTGTCATTGCGTAAATTGAATTATAAACAACTATATGTTTCAATATATGCAATAAAAGAGTTGCCACAAAAAACACAAAAGGGCACAAAAAGAACACTGAACTGCTTTTGGTGAATTTTTGTGTTTTTTGTGGCTATGAATATTCCTGAATTAAACAACTTCCTGACACTCGCCGACTCCCTCCACTTCGGCAAAGCCAGCCGCGCGTGCAACCTCAGCCCGTCGGCGCTCACCCGCTCCATCCAACGATTGGAAGAAGAAGTCGGCCATCCGCTCTTCGTGCGCGATAATCGCAGCGTCGCCCTCACGCCCGCCGGCGAACGCTTTCAGACCTATGCCCGGCAGGCGCGGCAGGAATGGAAGACTCTCCAGCAGGAACTGCACGACTCGCCCTCCGTCAGCGGACCGCTCTCCCTCTACGCCTCCATCACCGCC
>JAQUXG010000249.1 GCA_028692515.1 Kiritimatiellales bacterium
TTAAAGACGGCGCACTGCTGGCGGAAAAAACATGGGTCGGCGAACGCGTCCGCCATAACACCATTTTCCAAACGCTGGAAACTCTCCTCCGCGAGGTAGATATATCGTATTACGATATATCGCTCTATGCCGTCGGGCGCGGGCCGGGGTCGTTCTCCGGCATGCGCATGAGCTTTGCGGTTGCGCAGGCGCTGGCGCTGCCGAATAAAACCGAGGTGCGCGCCGTCAGCAGCGGCGCGGCGCTCGCGCTGGCCGCCGCGCGCGAAGTGGCGGAAAACATCTGCGTCATCGGCGACGCCCGCCGCGAACAGTTCTGGGTCGGATTTTTCCAATGTCTGGAAAAAAACGAATTAAAAGTTTCCGAACCTTGGAAGCTGGTGCCTTATGAAGAGCTGGTTGTGCCGGAAGAGACGCTCATCGTCAGCCCCGAGGCTGAACGGTTGACGCAATATTTTCCAAACATTGGAAAGCCTGTTTTTCCACTGGCGAGTGACGTGGCCGCGCTGGCCGAAAAACAGGCCGAAACCGAGCCTTTGGAGCCGCTTTACATGCACCCGCCGGTTTTTATTGAGCCCAGATTCAGCTGAAATAATGGAGAGTTATTTTCAATGAAGCATAAATGGATCCGCCTGACCGAGTGGATTGAGAATACGCCGTATGCCTTTTTGTGCGTTGCGGTTTCTTCGTTCCTGTGGTCGACGGCGGCGGTTCCCTTTCTGTCGTTGCATCATGACGGGATCCGTCCGTTTTTTTCTCCGGTCAATAAAGGGAATCAGGATCTCGCCCAGTATTATATGGGCGGCGCGGTTGTGCTGGAGAGCACATATGAGTCGATGTATCCGGATGCGCTTGAAAATATTCAAGCAAATGTCGGCTGGCCCAAGAGTTTTATTTTATCTCCCTTTCTGGACGGTACTGTGGAACCGGTGCAAACCGCAGCCGGTTCGGCTGATGTTGTTGATCTCCGCCGTTCTGGTTTGGTTTCCTTTAATTGTATTGCACGGGATGAAGATTGCGCCTTGTGAGCCTTTTCAATCGCACATGCTTTGGGGACAGTTATTGTTGCTGGCCATAGCGATAGCAGATACTTTTGGCGCGATGAAGCCGCAGGGAGGGCGACATGGATCAGGTTTTTAAAATTTCAGTGGTTATGCCGCTCTACAATGAGGTGTCCAGCGTGGATGGCATTATTGCGCGGGTACTGGAACTGCAGGAGCCTGTGGTTGATGAACTGATTGTCGTGGATGACGGCTCGACGGACGGCAGTCCGGATAAAGCCGCCGCATGGGCGGAGCGCGACCCGCGAGTTCGCCTTTTTATACAACCCTGTAATATGGGGAAAGGTGCGGCTCTCCGGCGCGGGTTTGCTGAGGTGACCGGAGATGTAATGATTGTTCAGGATGCGGATCTGGAGTACGACCCTCGGGAGTATCCCCGGCTGTTGAAGCCGATTTGCGAGGGATATGCTGATGCCGTGTATGGATCACGGTTTGTCGGAACGGATGCTCATCGCGTTCTGTTTTTCTGGCATAGCATCGGCAACCGGTTTCTGACGTTGTTCTCCAACATGTTTACCAATCTGAATCTCACGGATATGGAAACCTGTTATAAAGTCATTCGATCGGATGTTCTCAAGCGACTGGTTCTGAAGGAAAACCGCTTTGGTATAGAAGTGGAGCTAACGGTCAGGCTGGCTCAGCAAAGGGCGCGCATTTATGAAGTCGGGATTTCATATCACGGACGCACCTACGAAGAGGGGAAAAAGATCAACTGGCGCGATGGTTTGCAGGCCATCTGGTGCATTCTGAAGTACAACCTTTGGGTCAAATAGGCGAAGTTCTTCAGGCAGAATTCGGTTGAGGTTTTGCGGCTCAGCATATAAAATTCTCAATCATGAGAAAAGCTCTCCACATATGCATGGTTTTAATACTCGCCGTCAGTGCGTCGAAGGCTCTTGTTTTTTATTCGACCGGCGATGCGGCTTACAACACGAATGCTCCGGCTGGAACTCTGCAAGACAGCGGCTGGCAGTGGCAAGGTGAGTGGAGCGGAAACCAATCCTATTGGGAATATCTTGGAACACCGATTGCCGCCCATTATTTCATCACCGCCAAGCATACCGGAGGGGATACGAACTGGGTGTTTCGTTATCAGGGCGCTACGTATAAGCCGCTTCAACAGTACGAAGATGCCTCTTCGGATTTTGAAATCTGGAGAGTCGATAAACCCTTTACGTCTTATGCCCCGCTTTATATCGACAGCAATGAATCCGGCAGAGGTTGCGTAATTTTCGGTCGAGGGAAAACCCGCGGGGCGGTGGTTGTAAGCACCCGCACGAACGGTTGGCTGTGGGGTGCGTTGGATAACAAAATGCGCTGGGGAACCAATCAGGTTGTCGGCACTTCGAGTGGATATCTGATTTCAGAGTTTGATGGGGCTGGAGACAATGAATGTGCAACGGCGGACAAAGACTCCGGCGGGGCAGTTTTCATCAAAGATGCTGCGGGCGTCTGGCGTCTGGCGGGAATTAACTA
This sequence comes from Kiritimatiellales bacterium, assembly GCA_028692515.1. Lineage (GTDB taxonomy): Bacteria > Verrucomicrobiota > Kiritimatiellia > Kiritimatiellales > Tichowtungiaceae > Tichowtungia. Next base: position 2,535 of record JAQUXG010000249.1, read on the forward strand.
CAGTATTGCTCCGGCACAGTTCAGTACCAGCAGTGACGGGTCGTCTCCTTTTTATGCCTCCTGTTTCGATTACCGGGGTCTTTATTATTATAATGGATCATCATGGGTGTACGCCTCAAACCCGATTAAAAAACAGCAGATCTACGCCACGCAGATATCCGCCCGTTATTCATGGATTACTAACGTGATCGGTAATGAGCTGGACCAAGATGTGGATTTTATGCCCGATTGGTGGGAGGCGCAGTACACCAATAGCGTTACGGCCATGACTCCGGACGGGGACAGTGACGGGGACGGTTTTTCCAACGTGCAGGAATATTTGGCGGACACCAACCCGACCAATGCCGCCTCGTTCTTTGAAAACACCGGCACACTGGCTCTGGACAGTCAGACCTTCTATTTTAACGGCAGCACGGGGCGGCAGTATCAGGTTTTCTATACGACCAACGATCTGGCCACCACCAATCTGACCTGGATCGCGGCGGGCACTCCTGTCTGGGGTGCCGGAACCAAC
>JAQUXG010000250.1 GCA_028692515.1 Kiritimatiellales bacterium
TCTAATCGGCTATAAATACAACCTTCCCGTCAATGCCGTTATCGGCGGGCTGATCATACTGGGCGGTATCGGCTTTGTGGTTATCGGTGATTTTTATCACGCGTTTAAAAACAAACTGAAGCGTCGCGGCGGACCCAAGCACAAATTCCGCATCCAGAGCCGGCTGGCACTCAGCTGGACCGGTGGACTGGTTCTTGCGGGAGCCGGCCTCTTCTACTGGATTGAACAACACCGCATGCTGACCGGCATGAAAACCGATCATGCGCTGCTCGTCTCGCTCTTCCAGTCCATCACCACCCGCACCGCCGGCTTCAACAGTTGTGAAATCGGCCTGTTGCAGCCTGCAACGCTCTTCCTCTTCATCATCCTGATGTTCGTTGGCGCCTGCCCCGGCGGAACCGCTGGCGGGATCAAACTCACCACCCCCGCCGTACTCTGGGCCGTCATCCGCGCAGGCTTTAAAAACCGTAGCGAACCCGAGCTCTACCGCCGCACCATTCCGGTCGAAGTCGTTCAGAAAGCCGTCATGGTGCTCTGCTCCTCCCTGCTGTTCGTCTGCGGCGCAACCATACTGCTGGCTGTTTTTGAACAGAAGCCGTTTATGGACGTACTGTTCGAAACGGTCAGCGCCTTCGGCACCGTCGGCCTCTCCACCGGACTGACCCCGGAACTCACGCTTCCCGGACGGATACTCATTACCGTAATGATGTTCGTCGGGCGTCTCGGCCCGCTCACCATTGGCTTTGCCTTCATGCTACGAAACACCCGTCCGGCAAAATACAGCTATGCGGAAGAACGCATTATGATAGGGTAAACGGGAATGGAATACTGGAATAACGGAGTAATGGAGTGTCGAAAAAGCGGCTTTAACAATTTGAACGCTCAACGGCTTTAACGGCTCCGAAGGAGATTCTCATGAGAAACATTGCGGTAATTGGACTGGGCAAATTCGGAAGCTCCGTCGCGCGTGAACTGACCGAAAAGGGCGTCGAAGTGCTGGCGATCGACCGTAACCGCGAACCGGTTGAAGCCATTAAAGACTCGGTCGCCCACGCCGCCACCCTGAATTCAACCGACGAAAACGCCCTGCGCGCCGTCGGCATCAAAAACGTCGACGTCGCCGTCGTCTGCATCGGCGAAGATATCGAAGCCAACCTGCTCACCACCATCCTGCTCAAAAAAATCGGAGTGCACCGCATCTGGACTCGCGCACTCAGTCCGCTCCAGCAGGAAATTCTCAAAATGCTCGAAGTCGACAATGTCATCAACCTCGAAAAAGAGATGGGCAGTTTCATCGCCACCAGCCTCGCCTCCTCCAACATCACCCGCTACGTCCCGCTGGCCAAAGACCACAGCATCATCGAAGTGCAAGTGCCGGCCGAATTTGTCGGGAAAACCCTGCGCGTGCTCGACCCGCGCAACAAATTCGGTGTTAACATTGTCGCCATCAAAAAAATGATTCCGGCCATCAACGAACAGGGCGAACGCACGATGGAAGAAGCCATCGAGGATGTGCCGAAACCGGATGATGTACTCGAAGAAACCGACCACCTGCTCATCGTCGGCAGCAATAAAAACGTAGAACGCTTTGCGAACCAGTAGGATACCCCATGATCCCCAATCTGCTCACCATCTTATGGCTATTGCTCCCCCTGTGCGGGCTGACGGCCGGACTGATTGCCTGGTCGCAAATCGAACCGGCAGTCCGGTGGAGTGCCATCGCATTCTTTTCCATCGGCCTGCTCTGCTGGGCCTATCTCACCGTCCGTCTCCTCGGCTTCCGCGTCCGGCTCTTCAAATTTTTACGTCTGCTACTCGCCAACGACTATGAAGCGGGCATCCGAACCCGCCAGCACCATACCGACGAAATCTCCCGGCTCGAAGGACTCGCCAATCGCGTCTCCGAACGGTTGCTAATCTATGACCGGCTGCGCGCCAACCGCGTCTCCATTCATGCCCGAGCTTTCGACCTGCTGCTGGACCGCTCCATTGAACCGCTCGCCGCCATCGACATGCAACAGGAAGTTTTCCTGCTCAACCCCGCCGTACAGAAAGTTCTGGGCATTGAGCGCAAAAGCTTTTCCTTTGAATCTGTGCTGAAGCCCGACATCAATAAAGAATTTGCAGACCTCTTCAACGATTCGGTTTCGGGGCGGAAAACCCTTACCGAAGGCTTCAGCTGGCTCCAGCTTCCCGGCATGAGCGATCCGGTTTATATCGGCGTACAATTCACCCCCCTGCGCGACCGCGACGAAGAAGTCCGCTTCGCGCTTCTCTCGATCAAAGTGCCGCCCGCGCAGAAAAAAGACGAATCATGACCGACCTACGCCAGTTTGCACAGAATCTGACGGACTTCCTTGAGTACAAAAAAGAGGAAGGTTTCCAAACATTGGAAATTTCCAGCGAAACACTGACGGCTCTCCGTCCGGCTCCCGCACCGAAACCGGCTCCGGCTCAGTCGGTAGCGGCAAAACACCCTGCATATCGCCCTGCGCCACCTGCGGCCGTCCCGCAAAGTACGGTGCGCATCACCGGCAAAACGCTCGAAGAAATCGCCGGACAGGTTCGCACCTGCTCCGCCTGCCCGTTGAACGCGTCACGCACCAACACCGTTCCCGGCGAAGGCAACCCGAACCGCCCCGACATCCTGTTCATCGGCGAAGGCCCCGGCGCAGATGAAGATGCGCAGGGTCGTCCCTTCGTCGGCGCGGCGGGTCAGCTGCTCGATAAAATGATTAACGCAATGGGCTATAAGCGCGAAGAGGTCTTCATCGCCAACATCGTCAAATGCCGCCCGCCGGGCAACCGCGTTCCGCTTCCGGAAGAGATGATCTCCTGCCTGCCCTACCTCAAAGCACAGATCGCGCTCATTCAGCCGAAAATCATCGTCGCGCTCGGAAAAACCGCTGTCGAAGGACTGCTCAACAAACCGGTTGCTATCACCCATTTCCGCGGAACCTGGTGCAAGTATGAGGGCATCGACCTCATGCCAACCTATCACCCCGCCTTCCTGCTCCGCTCGCCCGGACGCAAAGGCGAAGTATGGG
>JAQUXG010000251.1 GCA_028692515.1 Kiritimatiellales bacterium
GCTCGCAGATGTGACCGTTCCGTTTTCCCAGACGCCGACCGGTGCGATCAGTGTCGGGCCTTGGCCAAATCAGGAGCAGACAATGATTGTCAGTGGATCACAGGATATGAGTGTAACCCAACTCGACGTTATCTATGGCGGAAAACTTACGATCATGGGTTCGGGAACACTCAGAATCTATGTTCAAGGAACAACCACGGTGTCCGGAAGCGGAAGCATTGAGATTGTCCCCAGTCCTTCAACCGCTGATTTGAAAGTTGAAATTTATGCCAATGGCAACGTAGATATTCAAGGAAGCGGGATGATTAACGACACCTACCGGGCGGTCAATTGTGCGATCTGGGGAACGGAAAACTGTACCGATGTTTCCATGACCGGCAATGCCGCCTACATCGGAACGATCTATGCCCCGTACGCGGCGGTTAATCTCACCGGAAGCAGTTCCGCGACAGGAGTCTTTCTGGGCGCTGCTGTAACATTCGGAGGAAACACGCCGTACCATATCGACGAAAGTCTAATCGGTACCTCGTCGTCATCGCCGTCGTCGAGTTCCGGGAAACCATATAAGCTTGTGAGCTGGGTCGAGCTCTAACGCCCTTAAGTGTCGAGTATTTTTAATCATAAAATCCGCATCAATATATCTTCAAACCCGATTTCCGTAGGAGTGGGAACGCATGAGTGTACAGGGGGATCTTCTTGAAAAATCCGGATCGCACGATCAGGATGTTGTCAGCAAGCAGAAGATGATTCTCGGTGCCGTCAGTGTTTTCGCCGGAACGGCTCTGCTGGTGTTATTGCTGGCCGGAGCTTCGAGACTAACCATCAACTCCCATCTGAAACGCGTCCGGCAGGAGCTGGCTCAGTTGAGGCCTCCGGCGGCAAAGCTGCGCACCGCACAGGCTGCGATTACCGCAAACCGTGACAAGCTATCTGAATTTAAAGACTGGTCCACGGTCAGGAGTATGCCGATGTATCAAATTTTGCGCTCGGCTCAGGAAGACATCCCGTCTCAGATGGTGCTCTATCATTTTTCCACCGCGATCGAGCCGTCCGGAGAACAGAATAGTCCCGTCTGCACGCTTTACATCAGCGGAGTCGCCGATGACGAAGAAACCGTGATCGCCGCGAAGCGACAGCTCAACGCCGATCCCCGACTGCGCGGCTTTTGCGGCGAAGTCAAACTGGCCACTTCGCAGCGCTATTCAGGGAAAAGCTGGGCGTTTGCGCTCGAAGGCCGCCGCGTATCAGGAGGGGCCAAATGATTCGCTGGGCTGATCTCTCCAAAAAACAGAAACAGCTTGCGCTCCTCATGCTCGGCCTTGCCGTCGCGCAGGCTGCGCTGATGATTCATCTGTTGGAATCTGTTGCGGGGCGTGGCAGCTCTGCAGGAAAAGAGCTGGCGATGCTTGAGCAGGAAGCCGAAGACGCGCGCACGATTCTCGGGCAGGAAGCATCCATTTGGCAGAACCTGAAACAGAGCGCCGCCGAACTGGACGCGCTCATCCAATATACTCCCGCGCAGGCTGACCGCTACGCATGGGCTTATGAATATATCTCCAGCTGTGCCGCCCGGACTCAAATCACCCTCGATATCGTCGAAGAAATCAACCTGAGTCCAGATGATAAAACCGGTGTTGCCGGCCCTCCCTTCGAAATCCAGCTTTTCACCCGCTGCGGCTACAACAACTTGGTCGAATTTATCTGGCGGCTCGAAAAAAACAACCCGCTTCTGCGAATCAAAAAGGTAACCATCGCTGCGGTACCGGGATTTGCGCAGGCACCTCAAATACAAATTGCCGTACAGTGGCCGACTTCGGTGAAAATCGCGGGGAAAGTGAACTGAACCTCCGGTTTCCGGTTTTTTTTACGGAGTACGTTTTTATGCGCCAACCATCGGCTCGTCAGCTTTCGCATTACGAAAGCTGGTGGGCGTTACAGGATTCGAACCTGTGACTTCTACCGTGTGAAACCGTTCTTAAGTTTTTTCCCAGCGGAAAAACGGTTGCAGATTGTTTCCTTATCTGCTTCTGAAACAACATGATACATGAATCCAGTCCGAGATCAAGAAGAAGTGAAGCTTTCTGAAAAAAGGAGCTTTTCCGTGGCCGAAAACAGAAGTTTCTACAGGACTTTTTCTATTCTACCATCCGGTGGTAGAAGTCTCCGCACGGTCCCCGCACCCGCCGGTACGTAACGCCCTTGTATAGGGATGCCCGATGGGGTAGAACAAACCCCAATCATAAGGGAGGAGATTTACTAGGGCGACGAATCCAATCGGAAAAGGCACCCAGACCATCGGTATCAACATGCCCAAAAAAATGGCGGAAGACTTGGAAAAGCGGGCGGACTCCATGCACATCAGCAAAAGCAAATACTGCAAGATCATCCTGCAGCAGTGGATTGATTCCGGCAAGAAGCTTACCCTCGGCGAAAAGTAGCCCTTTGCCGCAGTGTCCGGGCATTTGAAAATCCTGCGCCGGAGCTTCCACCCATTGGGAAAAACCTGTATAGACTTTCCAATCTTTGGAACTTTTGCAGGGGCGACAATCTATGGAGCTGATCGACAATATCAACCACCTTTTCGGGGATAACCTGAAAGAGACGCTGGCCCCCGGCTCCAAACTGAAAATTGCGGCATCCTGCTTTTCCATCTATGCCTACGAGGCTCTGAAAAACGAACTGGAGCAGATCGAGTCGCTTCAGTTTATTTTCACGTCACCCACCTCTGTGAAAAATCAGGTGGCCGATACACTCCGGAAGGAACAGCGGGAGTTTCATATCCCAAAGCACAAGCGAGAGAACAATCTTTACGGCACTGAATTCGAACTGCGCCTTAAAAATGAACTGACACAGAAAGCGATTGCTAAAGAATGTGCGGAGTGGATTCGGAGCAAAGCTTCTTTCCGGTCAAATACATCTACGGCCCCGATGCAACAGTTTGTTTGCGTTGAGAACGGCAATCAGCACACTACCTACCAGCCCCTGCATGGATTCACTGCGGTTGATCTGGGCTATCAAAAGGGCGATGCCGTCTCAAATTTCATC
>JAQUXG010000011.1 GCA_028692515.1 Kiritimatiellales bacterium
CCGAACGGATGGAGCTTGTGCAGAAAAAGGAGCCGGTCAAAATCAACTGCCAGTTCTGCAACCGGCATTATGAGTTGAGCATCGACGACTGTATCGTCGCGTGGAATCGTAAGTTTTAGAGATCAGAACCGCTGAATACTTTTTTCAATCTCTTGACCCTACGTAAAATCAAACTTAGGCTGATCGCCTGAATTTAACCGGATCGGCCAGACATTCATTAACTGTTGGAGCAATGCAGACGAGAATCACACAGGGTTTTGTGAACAAATTAATTGGCTAAACCCCCGACTTCAGTTTGTCGGGCACTCCGTGGCCGAGCGCTGATTCGGGACGTTCGCATTCTGATTCAAAAAAAATGAGAATTTGACTATGGCACATAAAGACACCCCGAGAGCAACCGGTATTGAGGTGAACCCAACCGCAGAACTCGTACCCGATATCAATTCAGCGGAAACGGTCGTTCGGTCATTCTCGGCGAACTCACAACACCTGCTCCTCACACAGGTCGTTCTTGCTGACGCAACGGATCACCACAACGAACTTGTTCAGGAACGGCAATGGCTGTTGCATCCGGCCGAAGGGCAATTGTCTCTTTGCGGCAACCTTTTTGTAATCGAGGATCTCGCAGAAAGATCCGGCTGGATCCTGATTAAACGAGCTCCGCTGCCGGATGCGCGACCGGTTCCTTTGTCCAGCGATCTGCTGATCACGCCCAACCCGGAGAGCGGATTTAATTTTTCTCTGCTTGGAGCGAAAGGTGATACCACAGATCCCTGGGTCATTCTGGACTATCAGGGAGGACGTTTGCAGCGAACACAGGTTCTGCATGAATGGCAGCAAAAGCTGCGACCGGCAACGCCCGGCCATACAACCCCCTGTTTTGTGAGCAACACATGGGGCGATCGTTCGCGGGATAGTCGAATCCAGGAAGAGTTCATCCATGCGGAAATCGATGCAGCGCATCAGCTGGGTGTGGATGTGATCCAAATCGATGATGGATGGCAGAAGGGAACGACGTCCAACTCCGCTTATGCAAAAGAACGCGGCGGAGTCTGGGAAGGATTCTGGGGTGCGGATCCAAACTTCTGGGACACGAATCCCGAACGCTTTGGTCAGGGACTTCGACCGATTGTGGATCATGCACAATCCAAAGGAATGAACATTGGTTTATGGTTTGCGCCGGACAGCTGGAACGATTTCGCGAACTGGCAAAAGGATGCCGATCAGATTCTGGAGCTCTTCCATACTCTGGGTGTCGAGCTCTTCAAGGTGGACGGCGTAAAGGCGACCACCGAGCTGGCATCATGTAACCTGCAGCGCTTCTTCAAAACCGTCCTGGATGGCAGTCACGGCAAAATCGTGCTTGATCTGGATGTCACGGCAGGAGTCCGCCCCGGATATTTTGGTGCCATGGAAGTGGGGCCTCTTTTCTTAGAGAACCGTTACACGGACTGGCGCAATTACTGGCCGCACCAAACGCTCCGGAATCTCTGGAAACTGTCCCACTGGGTGGATCCGCGGCGGTTGAGAATGGAATTCCTTAATAACACAAGGAATGCTGAAAAATATCTCAATGACCCTCTGGGACCTGCGCAGTATGAACCGGCTACTCTTTTCGCCACGGTCATGTTCTCTAATCCACTTGGGTGGTTTGAGGTTTCAAATCTTCCGGATCCATATCTCAACTCAGTCTCCCGGCTCGTTCGAATCTGGAAGGCTCATCGCGAAGACCTCTTCAACGGCACGATTCTTCCCATTGGTAACGAACCGAACGGGTTCGCCTATACCGGATTTCTGTCGCTATCGAAGGCTCAGGATTATGGATACGCATTGATTTTCCGGGAGCTTCATCTTCAAGATCAATTTTCGATTGAACTTCCGGATGTCGGGCTTGAGGAATGCGAATGGGAAGTACTTGCTTCCGAAGGAAAAGGAACCATCAAATCCAAGGGCGACATTCTTTCCGTCACCATTTCCAAAAAGCTGGGTTTTTTATTCGCCCGATTCACCCGTAAAAACTAGTTGCGAACACCGAAGCCGTTGCGCCGCACCCTGCCGATCCCCGAACGGATGGAGCTTGTGCAGAAAAAGGAGCCGGTCAAAATCAACTGCCAGTTCTGCAACCGGCATTATGAGTTGAGCATCGACGACTGTATCGTCGCGTGGAATCGTAAGTTTTAGAGATCAGAGGTCGGAGGTCAGGCCTTATAACGATGCCAGAAGGGTTTGGTGCCGTACGCACCGCTGATGGTACAAAAAAAGCTCATCTACTTCCTCGTCGCTCTTCGACTCGAGCCACTGGATCCGCTCCTCCACCGGTAGCAGGCGGATATCGTGAAGCGGACAGAAGGCCGGATTGCTGCCCATCGGACAGCGGAGAATCCGCCCGTACATCGCCAGCCGTGCATCGCTGATTCCTTGAGTCTGACAGATATCAACCTGCATACCGCTCCCTGAGTTGAGGAACTTTACACCCCGCAAAAAGAGTGCGTCAAATTGTTAAGGGAAATCAGCACGTAAAGATTTCCCCCACAACCCAAAACAGATTTGGGATCGAATATGTTTAAGCCAATAATTCTGTACTCGGAAATAAAATAACCTAAGCGCGTTTACCCGATCTCTTACCCTGGCTCTTAAGATTCTACGAATCTGCGGCCGTTTATTTTTCTTTTTTCTGGCGGTCGGCGGAAGGCAGAATCAAGTCCATCGGCTGGCCCTGCGTGGAGAGAATGAGCAGGCGCGGCTCGCCGTCGATCGTGACGGAATACGGCAGGATGTGCAGTTGCAGCAAAACCTGAATTTGGTTCGGCGAAAGCGTCAGCCCTTTGTAGTCCGGTGAGAGCACATACGCGCAGCCTTCTTTCCAGCCGGAGCAACCATAGGCGGTGCGGCCTTTGATCACTTCTTTGCCGCAGAGCGGACAACTGCCGACACGCGTCAGGTCGAGCTGTCCGGATACGCTGTTTTGAATGAGCCCGCGAATATAGCCGCAGATGCCGTTCATGAATTCCGCCGGATCCATTTTCTGCCGCTCGATCTGTTTGAGCTTTTCTTCCCACTCGCCGGTCATTTCCGGCGACTTCAACAGCGGATCGCGAATGAGCGCAATCAGGCAGCGGCCCATATCGGTGGCAAGCAGCAGCTTTTTCTCGCGCCAGATATAGTTGCGCTGAAGCAGCGTTTCAATGATTGCCGCGCGGGTGGCGGGCGTTCCGATGCCGCGCTCTTTGAGCGCTTCGCGCAAGGCGTCGTCTTCGACAAATTTTCCGGCGGCTTCCATCGCGCCGAGCAGTGAGTTTTCGGTAAAGTGTTTGGGCGGATTGGTTTTTCCTTCGCGCAAAAACGGTTCGTGCGGACCGCTCTCTCCCTTACTGAAATCAGGCAGCGACTGGTCATCGTCTTCGTCGTCGGACTGCTTTTTCTTTTTCGGGAAAAGCGCGGTCCATCCGGGTTTTACAATCAGTGTTCCCTTGGCCTGAAAGGGCACCTCATTGCTGACGCCGCTTACGGTGGTGAGCTTTTTGAGGCAGGCGGGATAGAAGGCGGCGATAAACTGCGTAACGATCGCGTCGTAAACGAGCTGTTCGTTGGCGCCGAGGCCGCGCGGTTCCATACCGGTAGGAATGATGGCGTGGTGGTCGGTGACTTTTTTGTCGTCAATGATGCGGCTGGTGAACGGCAGTTTGGCGAGATTGAGCGGCGCAATCTGTTCGGGATAGATTTTTTCCAAACCTTGGAAAATTCCGGGAATGCGCGGCTTCATGTCGGTGTTGAGATAGCGCGAGTCGGTACGCGGATAAGTGACCAACTTTGATTCATACAAATTTTGCGTAGCGGCCAGCGTATCGGCGGCGGAAAGTCCGTGCGCTTTATTGATGTCGCGCTGAAGTGTGGTGAGGTCGAACAGCTGCGGCGGCGGCTCTTTTTTGTCTTTGCCGTCGATACCGGTGATCTCAAACGGCTGGCCGGTGATTTTGGCGAGCAGCGGCTGCGCTTTTTCCAAGCTTTGGAAACGGTCGCCGGTATATTTAAAAACCGTCTCGCGGTATTTGGTCGTCAACTCCCAGAACGGCTGGGAACGGAACTGATCAATCTGATCGTCGCGCTGGACAATCATCGCCAGCACCGGCGTCTGCACGCGGCCGATGCTCCAGAGGACGCGGTCGGCTCCACCGCCGAAACGTCCGTGACGAACGGTGTAATAGCGGGTGGCGTTGAGGCCGACAATCCAGTCGGATTCGCTGCGGCAGCGCGCGGCGGCATAAAGCGGATCGTATTCGTGCCCGTCCTTGAGATTTTTGAAGGCCTCTTTGATGGCGTCGGGTGTGAGCGAGTTGAGCCAGAGACGGCGGATCGGTTTATTCTCGCATCCGCTGAGCGCGAGAATGTAGCGGAAGATAAGTTCCCCTTCCCGCCCGGCGTCGGTTGCGCAGACAATTTCTTCGGCCTGCTCACACAAACCTTTGATCACGTTAAACTGATCCTCAACACCGCGGTTGCCGATCAGCTTGAGTTTAAATTCGTCCGGGATGAACGGCAGGGTTTCGAGCGACCAGCGCTTGAGTGCTTCGTCGTATTCGCCGGGCTCCTGCAAGGTGACGAGATGACCGAACGCCCAGGTGATGGCGCAGCCGCGTCCTTCGATGTAGCCGCTCTTCTTTTCCGTGATATTCAGCACGGCCGCAATTTCGCGGGCGACGGAGGGTTTTTCTGCGATGACAACTTTCATAGGTGGTGTGGGAACAAGCTACAAACTTTTAGCCGCAAAAGAACACAAGGAACTCAAAGTTTATTTTTCAAGACGTGAAACCTAAAGCCTATGGCCTAACGCCTTTTTTCCAGCTGTTCGAGAATGTGGTCTGACACCTCCAGATTGCCGAAGCCACGACCGATGGAGAGGTCGGGCGTTAGTTTGCCGTGAAAGTCAGAACCGCCGGTGGCGGCGAGGTCAAAATCTTCGCAGATCCGCAGATAGGCCGCGCTTTGATATTCCTGTTGGGTCGGGTGCCAGACTTCGAGCCCGCCCAAACCGTGTTCTTTCAGTTTTTTGACCAAGCGCCGCAAGGCGCGGGTTGTAATTTTCATCTGCCCGGGATGAGCGATAACCGCTACGCCGCCCGCTTTGCAAATCAGTTCAACGCAGGCTTCGGGTGAGAGACGGCGGCGATCGACATAGGCGGCTTTGCCTTTGCCGAGCAGCTGCTGGAAGATTTTGTCTTTGCGTTTAAAGTGTCCTTTTTCGATCAGCGCGGCGGCAAAATGCGGGCGACCGATCAAGTCGTCGCTGGAGTGTTTGCGAATGTCGGCGTAGGTGAGGTTGTAGCCAAGCCGGTTGAGTTTTTCCAATATCTGGGCATTCCGCTCCGTGCGCCCTTCCCGCACCCACGCCAACGCCGACTGTAACGCGTCGCTGGCCGGATCAAACAGATAGCCGAGAATATGCAGCGCGGTATCGCCGAACTCCGCGCTCAGTTCGATCCCGGAAACCGCCTGAACGGAAGTTCCAGCCGCAGCCGCCATAAAGCGGGGAAGCCCGTCGGTGGTGTCGTGATCCGTTAGCGCCAGTGCGGAAAGTCCGCCCTGTTCCGCGAGCGCGACGAGTTCTTCGGGCGTGTTCGTGCCGTCGGAAAAGATTGAATGGCAGTGCAGGTCTATCATGGCGGTAAAAAGTTGTTTGTTGTCTGGTATTTGCTAAATTTCGGAGAATTTTAGCTGAAACCGAATTAATTGAACGACCAAAAGGAACAAAAATGGATCTTAAACTGATTGCAAATACGATTCGCGGACTTTCCATGGACGGCGTACAGGCCGCCAATTCGGGCCACCCCGGCATGCCGATGGGCATGGCTGATGTCGCCGCCGTTATCTGGACTCAATTTCTGAAACACAACCCGCAGAATCCGCAGTGGCCAGACCGTGACCGTTTTGTCCTTTCCGCCGGCCACGGCTCAATGCTGATCTACAGCCTGTTGCATCTCGCCGGTTATCCGCTTCCGCTTGAAGAACTGAAAAAATTCCGCCAGTGGGGCAGCAAAACCCCCGGCCACCCGGAATACGGCCACACCGTCGGCGTCGAAACCACCACCGGCCCGCTCGGCCAGGGTTGCGGTAACGCCGTGGGTATGGCGATTGCCGAGCAGATGCTGGCGAAGCGCTTTAACAGCAAAGACAGCAAAATCGTTGATCACTACACCTATGTGATTGCGAGTGAAGGCGAATTCATGGAAGGCATCTCGCATGAAGTATTTTCTCTGGCCGGCAACCTCGGCCTCGGCAAGCTGATTCTGTTCTACGACCAGAATTTCATCAGCATCGAAGGCGATACGCATATTACCTATACCGACGATGTGAAAAAACGGATGCAGGCCTACGGCTGGCACGTGCAGGAAATCAACGGCCACAATACGGATGAAATCGCCGCCGCGACCCAGGCCGCTCAGACGCAAACCAAAAAGCCGTCCGTGATCATCTGTAATACGAAGATCGGCTTCGGCTCGCCGAATAAGGAAGGCTCGCACGACTGCCACGGAGCGCCGCTCGGCGAAGAAGAAGTTAAACTCGCCAAAGCCAACCTCGGAATCTCCGCCGAAAAATTCTTCGTACCGGACGAAGTCCGCGCCGCATTTGCCGACGTTGCGAAGAAGAACGCCGCGATCGAAGCAGAATGGAACGCGACCTTCGCCGCCTTCGAAACGGTTAAACCGAAAAAGGCCAAAGAGTGGAGCGCCTGCATGAGCGGCGAACTGCCGGAAAAACTGGGTAAAAAAATCGCTGACTTCGAGCCCGGCACCGCGATCGCCACCCGCGCGGCTTCCGGCAAAATTCTACAGGATCTCGCCAAAGCGGTTCCCTATCTCGTCGGCGGCTCAGCCGACCTCGCCCCGAGCAATAACACCTACCTGAAGGATCTCGGCGACATCAGCAAGAAAAACTTCAAAGGCCGCAACTTCCACTTTGGTGTGCGCGAGCTCGGTATGGGCGCGGTGATGAACGGCGTCCAATTGCACGGCGGCTTCCGCATCTACGGTGCGACCTTCCTGGTGTTCGCTGACTATGTCCGCCCGTCCACGCGTCTTGCCGCGCTGATGGGTCTGCCGGTGATTTATGTGTACACACACGACAGCTTCTACGTCGGCGAAGACGGCCCGACCCATCAGCCGATTGAAACGCTGATGAGTCTGCGCATCACGCCAAACGTCACGGTCATTCGTCCGTCAGACGCGACCGAAACCAAGTGCGCATGGATCGCGGCGCTCGAAAACAAGACCGGCCCGACCGCCCTGCTGCTGACCCGTCAGAACCTGCCGATTTTTGATCGCAAGGAACTGGCTCCGGCCTGCAACCTCAAGAAGGGCGCGTACGTTATCTGGGAAAGCGCCAAAAGCGGTCACGATATCGTTCTCATGGCCAGCGGCTCGGAAGTGTCGATTGCCATCGAAGCCGGTAAAAAACTGGCCGCCGAAGGCAAAGCCGTCCGCGTCGTCAGCTTCCCGAGTTGGGAACTGTTCGAGAAGCAGGATGCCGCCTACAAAGCCTCCGTGCTTCCCGCCGAATGCAGCTGCCGCCTCTCCGTTGAAGCGGGAGCAACGCAAGGCTGGGAAAAATATGTCGGTGCGCAAGGCCGCATGATCGGCATCAACCATTTCGGTGCCTCGGCGCCCGCCGGAACACTGGCAAAAGCGTTCGGCCTCACCGCCGAAAATACCTACAACACCGCCAAAGAAATGCTGATATAAGAAATTTCTCTACAACATCGAAAAGCTCGCCCTCAAGGCGAGCTTTTCTGTTTTTGGTCTGGGAAAAAAAACGCAGTATCATTAGACTTCTCCTCCATAAGGAGATTACTCATGCCTCAACCTTCCGAAAATTCCACGCCGCATACGAAAGAAATTCCTGAAGATCTCCGGCCCATTCTCGTTTCACTGGGCAGAGGCTTGGGTGCCGTATCGGTTTACGGAATCGATCACCCCTCAGTCGAGCAGATTATTGAACAGGCCTTTGATGATTTACAAACCGCTCTGCTGAACCGAAAAGCCATTTCAATCGGCACGTTTAACGGCTCCCTGACTCTGGATGAGGATCCAGTGGCCGCGCGGGATGTGCCGATCCGCACGCTGGAAAAACGGCTGACCCTGATGAAGGTCTCCCATCTTGCGCTGACCAAAGGGCTCACCCGCAATGAGCTGAAAAAGCTGTTAACTGCACTCTGCGAACCAAACGACACTCAGATGAAAGAAAGCCTTTCTGCAGCCGGTCTGCATCACATCGAAATGTCCGATGTGAAATACGTTGCCCTGCGCGAGGGCGAACACACAACCGGAAAAGGCGGACAGGACGGCGGCTCCGGCAGTTCTCACGCCGGAACCGACGACATCAACCCGACAAAAGTTCGCCAAATCGTTGCCTTTCTCAAAGGTGAAGCCTCTGCCAACGCCGCCGGAGATGTGAAAAATCTGCTGTCTGACCCGGAACGGCTTGGGCAGATGATCATGGAAGCCGCCTCGATCCGGCAATCGGCGGTCAATGTGCAGGATGGCGAATCCATGGCCGATATTGTCATTGGCTGTCTGCGCCGGACATATGGCGGATTGCGCAAGGAAAGTGAATTCCAGTCTGCTCAGGGCAAAGTGAATCTGACCAAAGCCATGATGCTTCTCGAAAAAAATGTGCTCGATAAAATCCACGCCTCCCTCGGCGCCCAGCATCCGGAAATCGACCGGCGCATTTTCGATGCGATTCGCGAAATGGAAGAAGAACAGCAGTTTGAACTTCTGACCGCGCACTACTTTGATCAGCGCCGCAAACTGGATAAAGTTGAAGCGAAACTGGTTCAAAGTATCCAGAAAAACGGCGCCGAAAAAGCCCGCGAAATGGCTGGCGATCAGGATCTTTCACCGAAAGACTGGCAGAAACTGATGGTTAAGGCGGGCATCGAATCGCCTTCTGAGAATCGCGGAACCAGCATCGGTGGCGGACTCGATATGGGAGCACTCGCTTTTGTTCTCGAGAGACTCGAAGGACTGATGCAGCTCAAAAGCAGCGATCCGGAACAGATTAAAACCGCTGTTAACGGCACACGCGCGGGGCTCAGCACCTACAACAACCAGATTGAGGCCCGCATTCAGGAGTTGGAAGGCCAGATTCAGCTGAAGGAACGGAAAAGTTCTACCATTGAGGATCATGCGGAACATTTAAGCCGCGAAGAGCTGATGGAAGAAGTATCCAAGCTGACACTCGCCCTGCTCCAGCCGCTGACCGTTGTCAACGCCTCTGTGGAGGCCTCTCTGCGCCACGCCGAGAAAGAGGCTCAGAAAGACCTGCTGGATCTGGCATATGAAGGCGGAAAACGGATGCAGTCCCTCACCAAGCGTCTGGTGACGCTCGTCGGCTATCCGGTCATCGGCAAATAACGACCTGTATGATTCTGTGACGACGGAATACCGCCATCGTCACGGCAATCAGGACGTCATCAGAAATCATGCTTCTTCGCTGGCACGGTCTGTCATCATCCATTCCGGTTCCATTCCGTTGCAAGCCATCTCCGCACAGTTCGTCTGACAGGAAAAAGCAGTATCTAACCGTGGGGGAAATCCCCGCATACATCGAATCCGTCATTTTATTATATTTACTGCAAACAACTGTGTGTCAAATTCTTACGCTATATTCATTAAAAATCACAACGACCATTAACCCTCACTTGATCCTGCTTTTACCTCTTTTTAACTGGGAGCAACCCCCTACAACCATTACACTGCGCAACCAAAAAACGGGGGTGTAGTCATGAAAATGCAAGTAACGTCTCTAGACGCCGGAACGGAAATCTCAGAAGATCTGAAACCGGTACTTCTCCTGCTCGGACGCGGACTTGGAATTATTTCCGTCTACGGGAAAGACCATCCGGCCGTCGATCTGATTATCGACAAGTCCTTTGATGCGTTTCAACAGACCCTGCAACAGAAAAAAACGGTTTCAATCGGCACATTTCACGGAACACTAACCATTAACGAAGAACCGGTTATTGCCAGAGACATGCCGATCCGCACGCTCGAAAAGCGGCTGTCCGCTATGAAAATTTCGCACATGACACTCAGCGGGGGCCTCCCGCGTTCCGAACTCAAAGAATTTCTCCTCGTACTCTGTGCGCCCAGCGATGATGAGATGAAGGTCTTATTTGCCAGCGCAGAACTCCCCCATATAAAAATGGAAGATGTAAAATACGTCGCCCTGCGCGACGGCGAAATAAAAGCATCCAAAAATTCAGTATATAGCGGCGGCAACGTAGACGCTGATGCAGCTCAGAACCAGTCAAGCCAACAGATCGAACAGATTATCGCATTGTTGAAAAGCGATCCGGGCGATGTCGTATCGCCCGATGTCAAACAGATGCTTTCTGACCCGGAAAAACTGGGGGGAACAATTCTTGAAGCGGCGGCCGTCTGCCAGAAAACCGCTTTACTGGAAGAAAGCGGCAGCCTGACAGATATTGTAATCGGCTGTCTGCGGCGGACCTATGACGGAATGCGCGAAGAATCCGAGTTCAAGTCCGCAAGGGGCAAAGCCACACTGGCCAAGACCATGCTTCTGCTCGAGAAAAGCGTACTCGACCGGGTTCGCAACTCCATGGGCACTCAAGAACCGGATCTTGACCGCCGCATCATGGACGGCATCCGCGAAATGGAAGTTGAACGGCAGTTCGATATGTTATCCACCCACTATACGGAACAGCGTGGAAAACAGGCGAAGGTAGAAAAAAGACTCGTTGAGTTTATTCAAAAGAACGGAATAGAAAAAGCCCGCGAACAACTGGCGGTGTCCGGACTGTCCTTTCAGGATCAGCAGCGGCTGATTATGCAAAGCAGCGGTGCATTACCGAACGGCAGCGAAAAAGACATGCACATCATCGCAACGGTTCTTGAACGCCTCGACGGACTCATGCAGATAAATAATGCCGAACAGGCTCAGGCGTCCGTTGACGAGGCCCGGCGCGGAATCAACGCCTACAGCATCCAGATCGAATCGCAAATTAAAGAAATAGAAAATCAACTTCAGCAGGGCGAAAAAAGCCCGAAACGACGAAACAAACTGCTGATGGAAATTTCGAAGCTGACGCTCTCGCTGATGCAGCCGCTGACTGTAATCAACGGATCCATTGAGGCCGCACTGATGACCGCCAACGAAGCGCTCCACAAAGAGTTGCTGAACATGGCCCATCAAAGCGGGCTGTGTATGTTCGATATGACCTCGCGAATGATTGCTCTGGTCGGCTACCCGGAATTGAGCGAAGCCGACAGCCACCTCAACGAATGGAGAGAGTTGGCGTAAAAAAGCGTCACACGGACGCAGTTTCCCCTCACCCGGCGTCTCATGACGCTCGTTGGCTATCCGGTCATCGGTACATAAGAACCGCTATATGATTTTACGCCGACGAAGCAGTGCAATCCCCGCAGCAATCAGAATCGGCAAACCGATCAGCACCGGCATCAGAACGTCGTGCTTCTTCTCCGCCACAACCGGAATCTCCTCCGGGACAGGCTCCGCTTCAATAACCGGAGGCGGCGGAAGCGGTGGAAGTTTTGCAAACCCGGACTCAATCCATTCCGCCGCTTTGGAATCACGCATTTTTTTATCCTTGCTCCCGAGAATAACGGCGATCACGCGACGCCCGTCGCGCTGAGCAGTCGCCGTAATTGAAAAGCCGCCCGCATAAAAATAACCGGTCTTCAGTCCGTCGCAGCCCGGCACATGACCCAGCAGCTTGTTTGAACTCGTCAGCTGAACCGGATTCTCTGTGCGGAACGGACGGATTGAAATAGAGGAGTACTTCAACACCTCCGGGTGTGTCTCAATCAGCGCTTTTGCCAGCAACGCCATATCCAGCGCCGATGTCATGTCGGGCTCCTGTCCGGCGCCCGGTGGCAAACCGTGCACACTGTGAAAAACCGTATTGCGCAACCCCAGCTCGTTTGCTTTGGCCGTCATACGCGCGGCGTGGGCCTCTTTGGTTCCCGACGCACGAATCGCCAGTGCAGTCGCGGCATCATTCGCCGAATGAATCAGAGCCGCATAAATCAGCTCTTCCAGCGGAAACACTTCACCTTCCTTCAGCCACACCTGACGCCCGCCGATCTGCGAGACTTCACGCGTCACCGTCACCGGTTCAGTCAGCGACAGCTTGCCGGCCTGCAAATCATCAAAAACCACAAACAGATTTGCCAGTTTCACCATGCTGGCCGGATACGCCTTCGCCGATGCATGATCTTCCTGCAGAATCTGTCCAGTCGCCGCATCGATTACCACCGCGCCGTAATACGGATCGCGCGAACGCACATCCAGCGCCTGCGCACAGAAAACAGTTCCAAACATTGGAAAAATAATGAGAAAAAGTTTGCCTCTCCCGATGGTCGCTGCCCCTCCGCAAAAGCGGCGGAGCCTCTCTCGCGTTGCTCGGGTCCAAGGTTTGGACGTTTTGACGCCGGGTTTAAGACACATTTTCCAATGGTTGGAAAAAATCATAAGAACTCCTGAGTTAATGGCGGGCGAAGGTAACAAAAGCGCTCCAAAGTGCGAGGAAAAATCGCCGGAGTTTAAGAAGTCCGCGCGCAAAGCCGCCGAGGTAGGAGAAGCTTCCAATGTGTGGAAAGTTACTTCCATACCTCTAGAGGTATGGAAGTGATGTCCTGTAAAAATGCAGGATGCCGCGCTTGCCGATATGCCAATTACCTTGTAAAGCTTCCGGTATGAAAAAAATCCTGTTCATGGTTGTACTGGTTGCTGCGGCTGTCGCTTGGGCCGGGCTGGATAACGTCTTCTATTATCCCGACCACCGGGAATACACCACGCCAGCGGCAGACGGGTACAAATACGAAGAAGTTCAGTTCCAAAGCAAGGACGGCACAAAACTCTCCGGCTGGTTTATTCCCGCCCAAGGCAAAGCCCTCGGAACCGTCGTCCATTTTCATGGCAACGCCCAGAACATGAGCGCCCATTACTCTTACGTTGCGTGGTTGCCCGCCAACGGATTCAACCTGTTCGTCTTCGATTACCGCGGCTACGGAAAATCCGAAGGAAACCTCTCACGACAGGGCGTTTACGCAGACTCCGTTGCGGCCGTCGAAACCATCAAATCCAGAACGGATATTGATCAGAATAAAATCATCCTGTTCGGACAGAGCATCGGCGGAGCAAATGTTCTGGCAGTCGCCGGAAACAATCACTTCGACGGCGTTGTCGGCGTCGCGACAGACTCCGCCTTTTCATCGTATAAAGGCGTAGCGATAGATCACACCTTTCTTTTGAAACCACTCGCCGCCCTGCTCATCAGCAACAAACTCAGCCCGAAAAATACAATTCAGAATATCGCCCCCGTTCCGTTGCTGCTCATCCACGGCACCGCCGACCAAGTGGTGCCGTACAAACACGCACAGAAGCTCTTCGAAAAAGCCGGCGAACCGAAAGAACTCTGGACGGTTCCGGGCGGACAGCACACCGAAGCGCTCGGCCCCTACCGTGCCGAATTCGCCCCGAAACTGCTCGCTCAATTTAAAACGTGGGTCGGCGTGAACGATCGATAAATTTCAGATGGAGCACGACCTCCCATCTTTTACAACCATGGATTTCGCGGGTGGGATAATGGAAGCCTTCGCGGGCGTTACAGCCCGGTCCAGCCGCTGGCCAGAGACCTCTCCGCCGCTGGGATCTTTGAGATCTTCCAGTTTAAAACCCTGTCCACATCACAGCGGAGTTTAAGTTGTCGATATATCGTAATACGATATATGTACCCTCATTCAGCCCAACATGATTCGGCCTGAATAATCTCTCCCCGTTCGCGAAGATTCGCATTCATTCGCGGTTAAAACTCTTATACGTCGAGTTTCTTTTTGAGCATGGCGATGACGGCGGGAGGATTGGCTTTGCCTTTGCTCTGCTTCATGACGTAGCCCATGAGCGCGTTGATGGAAGCGGCATTGCCCGCTTTGTAGGATTCAACCGCTTTGGCGTTGGCTGCGATCGCTTCTTCGGCCCAGGTTTCGAGCGCGCTGTCGTCGTTGACCTGCGCCATCCCCTTGGCTTC
>JAQUXG010000252.1 GCA_028692515.1 Kiritimatiellales bacterium
TGCATTCGCTTACGGAACAGATGGACGGCCGCGCCCGCAAAAGCGAAGAGGTCATTCAAACCCAAATCGAAAAACTGATCGCCTCCAACACCCAGCGGCTGGATCAAATCGGAGAAAAGGTGGAGCAGCGGCTGGATAAAGGATTCAAGGAAACCACCACCGTTTTCGGCGATGTGCTCAAACGGCTGGCCCTGATCGATAAGGCTCAGGAAAAAATTGCCGAGCTTTCCGGCAATGTGGTCAGCCTGCAGGAGGTTCTTTCGGACAAGCGGTCGCGCGGCGCGTTCGGCGAAGTTCAGCTGAGCTCGTTGATTTCAAACCTGATGCCAGAGAAAAGCTATTCCCTGCAGCACACGTTCCCGAACGGGGTGCGCGCGGACTGCGTTCTGTTTCTTCCCGAACCCACCGGAACCATCTGCATCGACTCAAAATTCCCGCTTGAAAGCTACCAGCGGATGACCGACATCTCTCTCGGCAATGCCGACCGCACGACGGCTGAACGGCAGTTCCGGCAGGATATTAAAAAGCACATCAAGGACATCGCGGATAAATACATTATCCCCGGCGAAACCTCCACCGGGGCCATGATGTTTATTCCGGCTGAAGCGGTTTTCGCTGAAATTCACGGGCACTGTCCGGAGCTGGTGGAGGAGGCGCAGCGGGCCCGCGTCTGGATGGTTTCCCCAACGACTATGATGGCGGTTCTGACCACCGCGCTGGCTGTTTTAAAAGATTCCGCCACCCGAAAACAAATCCACATCATTCAGGAACATCTGGTGGCGCTGTCACAGGACTTCGGGCGCTTTCAGGAGCGCATGGATAAGCTGGCAGCACATATCGGTCAGGCGCATAAGGATGTCGATGACGTGCAAACCTCGGCGCGGAAAATTACGAGCCGCTTCGGAAAAATCGAGAAAGTCGAGCTCCCGGGCGTCCACCCGGAACTGCCGGGCGGTGCCCTTGAGGACTAAACTTTTGTACCGAACACCACCAGCCGGTGGAGCCGTTGCGTGAAATTATGCTTTTTGCAAATCCGGTCGATCTCATCTGAAATGACCTTGCTCGAAAATTCAACAAACTCGCCGGTATCTTCGCAGATCAGGTGGTGATGCCGCCCGTGTCCATAAATATGCTCATAATGCGCATGAACTTCCTGATCGCGGATTTTCTGAACAAACCCGGCCTGCGTCATCAGATCAAGGGTGCGGTAAACGGTTCCGCGGCTCACATGATCCGGCCCGGAAGAAAGTTCCGCCGCCAGATCATCCGCCCGGAAGTGGTCATGCCGGGCAAACACCCGGTCAAATACAATGCGGCGCGCCTGCGTGATCCGTGACTCTTTTCCCCTCAAAAACTCCACAAACAGGGGCCAGGCCTCATCCGCCGAATGATCCCCGGCCACGTGTTCTTTTTTTGTCTGATCCCCGCTCATACCGCAACTCGCTTCCTTAGACTGAATCTATATATAATGTTTATCATAGGCGGTTTTAGGAATGAAACTAAAAACAGGAGTGGTATCTTGCCTCAATTGAACTGCGGGTATAGGATCTACTTCGCTATTAACACAAGGAGAGTATCATGGCTTATGTAATTTCTGACGATTGCTCAATGTGCGGTGCCTGTGAAAGCGCCTGCCCGGTCGAAGCGATCAGCGCTGGCGACGGCAAATATGTTATCGACGCCGGCAGCTGCACCGACTGCGGCGCTTGCGAAGCAACCTGCCCGATGGGCGCAATCAGCGCGGCTTAATTCGCCGGTCTGTTCGCAAGGAAAGCCTCCTGCATCAGCAGGGGGCTTTTTTATGCCGGGAAAAAACGCAGAAGCGCCAGTGCGGAAACAATCCCGGTCAGCATCCCGAAAAACACTTCTAATCGGGTGTGTCCCAGCAGTTCTTTAAGCTTCACCTCAGACAAGTGATGCTCCTTAAACAGTTCATCGACAATCTGATTCAGCAACTGAGCCTGCTTCCCTGCCGCCGCACGCACCGTCTGCGCATCGAACATGATCACTGCGGCAAAACAGAATCCCAGTGTAAACAACGGTGTAGCAAACCCCTCTGTTGCCCCGATCGCGGTCGCCACCGCGCAGGCCATCGCCGAATGCGCGCTGGGCATCCCGCCGGTACTCACCAGATAGCGGAAATTCAGCCGCCGGTTCTGCACCAGACAGATAATCATTTTTGTCGTTTGGGCAACCGTCCACCCGGCAACGCCCGCCCATAGAGAAATATGTACAATACCCATCTGTTTTACCCGTCCGCTTTACCTTGAAAACACGACCGATAATAAAGAGTATATCGACGTCCGGCGCAACCTTATTAAACACCGCCGAACCGGAAGGCCTCCATGGGTGAAACGGTATTTTTCGAAATCAGCCTGATCCTCATCAGCTGTGCCGTTCTCTCCTGGCTGGCACTGGTCCTTCGCCAGCCGCTAATCGTCGCGTATATGGCCGGCGGCTTTCTACTCGGCGTTCCCGTGCTCGGACTGATCCGCGACACCGGATTTCTCGACGGCATCTCCGGTCTCGGCATCACCCTGCTTCTCTTTCTGGCCGGACTCGTCCTTCACCCGCGCCGGCTCCGGGAACTCTTTCGGCAGACGCTATTCATTACGCTGGTCAACTCTCTCGTCACCTTTCTGATCTGCGGAGCCTTCTGCCTGCTTTGGGGATTCTCCCTGCGCACATCCATCCTCACAGCGCTGCCGCTCATCTTCTCCAGCACCATTCTGGTTCTCAAACTTTTACCCACCACCGCTCTGCACCACAAGCGCATGGGAGCCTACTGCATCGCCATCCTCATCACACAGGATCTAATCGCCATCGCCCTGCTAATCTTCCTGAATGCAAAAGGCGGCGCGCCGATGCAGTGGCTGTTTCTGCCGATCAAGGGAATTTTGCTCGTTGCCGCCGCGCTGATCTTCGAGCAGGTTCTTCTGCGTCGAATCATGACCCGATGCAGCCACTTCCACGAAACGCTCCAGCTGCTCGCGCTCGGCTGGTGCCTGCTCATCGCCCTGCTCTCACACGCACTC
>JAQUXG010000253.1 GCA_028692515.1 Kiritimatiellales bacterium
ATCACGACCGGAACGGCGTTGCCGCCGAGTTCTTCCTGAATCCCCTTCACCACACCGAAGAAGTCCGCGCCGACGCGGTCCATCTTATTAACGAAAGCGATTTTCGGCACGCTGTATTTTTCAGACTGGTGCCAGACGGTTTCGGACTGGGGCTGAACGCCGCCGACTGCGCAGAACAAGGCGATCGCACCGTCGAGTACGCGCAGTGAGCGCTCTACTTCCATCGTGAAGTCCACGTGGCCGGGAGTATCGATCAGCGAAATCATGTGGTCTTTCCACATCGTGCTGGTGGCTGCGGAAGTAATCGTAATGCCGCGTTCCTGTTCCTGAACCATCCAGTCCATGACCGCCGCGCCGTCATGCACTTCGCCGATTTTGTGCGATTTGCCGGAGTAAAAAAGAATGCGTTCGCTGAAGGTGGTTTTGCCGGCGTCGATGTGCGCCATAATTCCGATGTTACGGACCTTGGATAACTGTACTGCTCTGGCCATGGTGCTGTCCTCGTTTGGGTTCGGTTCTATTCCTTATAAAAGAGCCGCGAAATATGGCGTTTCGGCCTCGCGCCTTCAAGCGCAAAACCGTTAAAAGTTGATGTTCCAAGGTTTGGAAAAACCGGACCGGTTTTTTCCAAGGCTTGGAAAAACGGGGCGGAAACGGCCCGAAGACGGGAACTATTGTGCCGCTTTTTTAAGCTGTTTGACACTCACCGTCGCTTCATAAAGCGCTTTTCCGACGATGGCTCCGGTCAGGTTGGCACAGTGGAGCGCCGCCAGCCGCTTAATGTCTTCGACGCTTGAAACGCCGCCCGAGGCGACCACATTGCAGGAAACCGCGGAGCAGATTTTTCCCATTTCGAAGGTGTTTACGCCGCCGAGCATTCCGTCACAGGCGGTGTCGGTATAAATAATGGTGCCGACGCCAGCCTTATCCACTTGTTTTGCCAGATCGACCGCTTCGACATCGGTCGTTTCCACCCAGCCTTTGGTTTGAACCTTGCCTTCGCGCGCATCAATGCCGACCGCAATCTTCTCGCCGCCGAACGTTTCGACCAGTCGCGCCAGCTCTTCGGGATGCTCGCAGGCGCGGGTTCCCAGAATCACGCGGCATACACCGGTCGCCAGCAGCGTTTCGATATCCTCGTCGGTGCGGATGCCGCCACCGATTTCGACCGGAATATCGATCGCCGCACAGATTTCGCGCAGAACTTCGGTGTGAACCGGGTGACCCATAAATGCGCCGTCGAGATCGACCACGTGCAGAAACTCGCCGCCCTCTTTCACCCACTGTTTGGCCATTTCCACCGGAGAATCGGAATAGACAGTTTCCTCGTTGGCCAAGCCCTGCCGCAAGCGCACACACTTGCCGCCCTTCAAATCAATTGCCGGAATAATCGTGATCATCGGCGGGAGAATACGCATCCAATACCGGGATGACACGAAAAAAAGACGGCTTCGGTTGCGCCCGCCGCGGTTCTTCCTTATAACCGCCGCGTGAAACCTCCCTATTCAGAGCAATTGAACCGCTGCGAATGCTGTCCGCGCCATTGCGGGGTCGATCGCCTGGCCGGAAAAACCGGCTTTTGCAATGTATCCGGCGACATTCTACTCGCGCATGCCGGATTGCACTTCGGCGAAGAACCGCCGATTTCCGGTACGCGCGGCTCCGGAACCATCTTCTTCGCCGGCTGCAACCTTTGCTGCGCCTTCTGCCAGAACTGGCAGATCAGCCAGGAGTTCGATTTTTCCAATACTCGGAAACTTTCGCCCGCAGAACTCGCCGACGAAATGCTCCGGCTTCAGTTCGAGGGGGCGCATAACATTAACTTTGTCTCGCCGTCGCACATGATTTTTCAAATGGCCGACGCGATCCAAACCGCTCGTCAAAAAGGACTTACCGTTCCAGTCGTCTACAACTCCAACGGATACGACTCCGTCGAGGCGCTTCGGCTGATTCGCGGACTGGTCGACATTTATTTGCCCGATATTAAATATATGGACAATGCGCTCGGGCAGAGGTTTTCAGCCGTCCGCGACTACGCCGACGTCATTCCCGGCGTTTTGCGCGAAATGCTCGATCAGGGCGGATTATTGGAACTGGATGACGCCGGCATCGCCCGGCGCGGACTGCTCGTCCGCCACCTCGTCCTGCCGGGCCAGATTGAAAACAGCAAAGCCTGCCTCAAATTTCTGGCGGAATTGAACCCGGACATCACCGTCAGCATCATGTCGCAATATTCCCCGCAGTACAAAGCCTGCGACATTCCGGAACTGAACCGGACGCTCACGGGTGAAGAATACGACGAAATCACCGACTACGCCCTCGAACTCGGCCTCGAAAACGCCTTCATTCAAACCCCAGAGAGTCAGCAAACCTACCTGCCCGACTTCGACAAAACCTTGCCGTTCAAACAAATCTGACATCGCCAGTGCAAATCGAAATTTATATTTTCGATTTGCACCCGGCGAAAGGTTGGCGTAGCTTTTTTTCATGAAATACCTCAACCGCACATTACAGGATGCGTTGAAAAATCGGCTTGAACAGTTCCCGGCGGTAGCGGTTCTCGGCCCTCGGCAATGCGGAAAGTCTACGCTGGCCCGACATGTCATCGAAAATCTGGATGCGGTCTATCTTGATCTGGAAATCCCGTCGCACCTGAACAAGTTAAACGATGCGGAATCATTTTTGCGCGCCAATAAAGACCGCTTGGTTTGTTTGGACGAAGTTCAACGGGCCCCGGAGCTCTTCCCTGTATTGCGCGGTTTGTGCGACGAAAAGCGCACGCCCGGCCGTTTCTTAATTCTCGGATCCGCCTCTCCTGAACTGCTGAGACAATCGTCAGAGTCCATGGCTGGCCGCATCGCCTATTTGGATCTAACGCCATTCCTGATTTCAGAGCTGAAGCCCGACGATTTATCCCGTCACTGGGTACGCGGCGGATTCCCCGACAGTTTTCTGGCAATCAGCGACGAGGCCAGCTTGATTTGGAGACAGAATTTTATCCGAAC
>JAQUXG010000254.1 GCA_028692515.1 Kiritimatiellales bacterium
AACCTCGTTCTGGGCGGCTCGTTCAACTTTAATCTCGACGCAGCTGACCTTACGCTCGACAATATCTGGAGCATTATCGATGTTGCCAGCCTGAATGAGACATTCACCGATACCTTCAGCGTTACCGGCTTCGCTGAGGAGTCAGCCGGTGTCTGGACCAATGGTGTCGACCTTGTCTTCTCGGAAACGACTGGCGTTTTGAGCGTCATTCCTGAACCTAGCGTTCTGGCAATGTTTGCTTGCGGATTCGGAATTATTGGATTCTGGCGCCGTTCCATTCTCCGGAAGGCATAAAAATCTTCATCGTATCGTCCGTGGTCCCGCTTAACCGGGGCGCACGGAAAAGCAATCGCCGCAGAGTCAAGTTGACCCTGCGGCGGTTTTCATTTCGCTCCGGCCGGTAGAATCACAACCGCATGACACGATCAAAATGCATAAAAACAAAGATACCTCCGGAGTCTGTCCGGAATGGCACTAGTTGCGCCATAAACCTAAAATATTTGGATAAACCACGAAATACACGAAACGGTACAGATGAGGATGTTAACCACGGAATACACAGAAACAGAAAATCATAAATTTCGTGTGGTTCGTGTATTTCGTGGTTCAAAAAATACGAAGTTTTAGAATTTACTGAGTACTAGCGCAGCGGGTGGTAAAAATCTTTTCCCGGATTCGATCAATACCAATCAGATTGATTTCGTATCATCAGGTTAATCCCGTATTATTCCTGTTTTTTGTTCTGCAACAGCTCCGCAGCATGTCGGAGAGTAACTTTTGTTAGGTCTTTACCGCCGAGCATGCGGGCTACTTCCTCCGTGCGTTCGTCGCCGTCGAGCATGGATATCCGGGTGAAAGTGCGGCCGTCCTGAACATTCTTGGCGACAGCAAAGTGGTTGTGTCCGCAGACCGCGACCTGCGGCAGATGCGTAATGGCGATGACCTGATGAGTCTGGCCGACCTGTGCCAGCTTATCACCGACGGCATTGGCAATCTCCCCGCCGACATTGGCGTCGATTTCATCAAAGACCAGCAGGGGAATCCGGTCGTGGCGCGCCAGCACGGCTTTGACGGCCAGCATGACGCGCGAGATTTCACCGCTGGAGGCAATCGCACGGAGCGGGCGCATGGTTTCACCCGCATTCGGGGCGAAGCCGAATTCAATTTCGTCCATGCCGGAGGCGCATGGCTCGTCGAGGTCGAGCAGCTGGACTTCGAAGAGTCCGTGCTCAAAGCCGAGGTCGCGCAGTTCAAAAGTAATGGCATCGGCCAGTTCACCGGCGATTTTCTGCCGTTTTTTTCGCAGGGCGCGTCCTGCCTTTTCGGTTTCGATCCGCGCGGCAGCGCGGTCGGCTTCGACCGTGGCGCGCTGTTCGTCGCGGCTCTGTAGATCTTTGAGCCGTTCTTTCCATTCGTCGAGTTTGGCGAGAATTTCCGGAACAGACGGCGCGTGTTTTCGTTTGAGGTTGCGGTAAAGGGCGAGGCGTTCGTCGAGAAATTGTAATCGTTCCGGCCCGGCTTCCATGTCTTCGACGGTGCGTTGAATGACGGCGGAGATTTCCTGCGCGGTGCGCGCCGCGCTTTCGAGTTCGGTCGCCCACGCTTCGGCTTCGGGAATATATTTGGCGAGCTGTGTGCACGCTTTGCGCGCGGCGGAGATTCCTTCGAGCGCGGCATATTCCGATTCGGTCAGTCCGCCTGCGGCGGTTTGCGCCAGTTCGAGAATATTCTGCGCGTTGGCCATCTGCTCGTGTTCCTGCTGAACCGCGAGTTCGTCGTCTTCGGAGAGCTTGGCTTCTTCGACTTCTTTGACGCGCCACGCCAGCAAATCGATCTGTTCGGCTAGCCCGGAGTCGTCGACGTTTGAGAGTTCCTGAAACCGTTTTTCCAAGGTTTGGAAAACTTTGTATTTGTCCTGATAGGCGGCGCGTTCGTCGCCGAGGTGTCCGAAGGCGTCGAGGATGTTCATCTGTGCGTCGGTTTTAAGGAGCGACTGGTGATCGTACGGCCCGTGCATATCAACCAGCACATCGCCTAGCGCTTTGAGAACGGGCAGGGTGACCGGCGAGTCGTTGACGATATTTTTCGAGCTGCTTTCGGTGATGGTGCGGCGGATGACCAGTTGGCCTTCTTCGCAGGGCGGCAGGCCGACCGCTTCGAGCGCGGCGTTGACGTCCGTTGGATCGGCCAGCTCAAAAACCGCTTCGATGCCGCAAGAGGTTTCGCCGGTGCGGATCATGCTCTTGTCGGCCCGTTCGCCGAGCAGCAGGCGCAGCGCGCCGATGAGCAGGGATTTGCCCGCGCCGGTTTCGCCGGTAATAACTGTCAGACCGCGCTCAAACGAGACGGAAATGCTGTCGACCAGCGCGAGATTACGGATGTTCAGACGGCTCAGCATGTTGCCGCGCATCTTTCCAGAAGCCGCCTTTTCCCGCAAGCGGGAAAGAAACGAGGAGAGAAGGGATTATCACCACCCGCTTCGCTGGAGGGACTTCCGAGTGAGGCAGAGAATTTAAAATCTCTTCCCCTCGGAGCTCCTCTGACTTTCTCTAGCGGAGCGGGTGGTCGAAATGTTTCTCGGCTGTTTTATCCGGTTGTGCTGATGAGCTGGAGGAATTCGGTGCGGGTGGCCATCTGGGAGCGGAAGGAGCCGTGCATGGCCGAGGTAATCATCTTGCTGTTCTGCTTTTCGACTCCGCGCATCATCATGCAGAGGTGCTGGGCTTCAATGACTACACCGACGCCCTGCGCGCCGACTTTATCCATCAGGACGTGGGCAATCTGGTTGGTGAGCCGTTCCTGAATCTGGAGGCGCCGGGCGTACATATCGACTACGCGGGCCAGCTTGCTGACGCCGATGACCTTTTTGTCCGGAATGTAGCCAATGTGACATTTGCCGATGAACGGAAGCATGTGGTGCTCGCACAGGCTGTAGAGCTCGATGTCTTTGACGATCACCATGTGGTTGTCTTCGGCGGTGAAGAAGGCGTCGTTCAGAACCTCATCGATATTTTGGCGAT
>JAQUXG010000255.1 GCA_028692515.1 Kiritimatiellales bacterium
CCGGGAATGGCAATGCTGGCGCGTACGGCGGAAAGCAAATCGCCGGATTTAAAAACCACTTCCGACGCATCGCCGTAGTCGGCCGCTGTGACATACAACGGAATTTTCAGTTTTTCGAATTCAGTGCATTTTACGTGATCGGATAAAAACTGAATAATTTTTTCGCCTTTAAAGAGTCCGCTACGGTCGAAGGATGGATCCAGCATGGCGGCCCAGCGGCGCAGATCGTGGCGATGAAGTATTCCGTTTTTCTTTTCCGGATGCGGAGTGTGCCAGTGATGCGCCAGCGCGCGGATTTCTTTGCCGGAAAGGCCGGATGCATAGAGGGCGCCCATGACCGCGCCAATGCTGGTGCCGGCAATGCGGTACGGACAAAGGCCGAGTTCATCGAGCGCTTCCAGCACCTGAATATGCGCCAGCCCGCGCGCCCCGCCGCCGCCCAGCGCCAGCCCGATCCTCTGTCCTTTCGATTTTCTGCGAAACAGTTTCATGTCGCGGTTGTAACTCTTTTCATAAAAAAGAAACAGCCTCTTCCGCGAAAGAAGAAACGGTTTCGCGAAACCGTTTTGGCCCGGTTGTTTTTCGGCATGACGCCGAGCCCCGGGAAGTTCCAAGGGTTGGAATATGTTTTTCCAATCATTGGAACCGAAAATGATGAAAAAAGCGTTTCCGCCCGCCCCGCCCTTCCTGAAAAACCTTTGATGTAAGGTTTCAAGCTTTTTCCGGTGCAGGACAAAGAAAGTCCTGTTAAAGTGTGCGCCATTTCGTGAACGATTTAACAGGCTGGGAAGGGAACTCTATGGCGACACTCGTTTTGTACCCGAAGACATCGGATTCGCGTCTCATTCATCTGGATAAACCATCCATGCTGATCGGGTGTACGCCGGTTGCCGATATCTGCCTTGAAAGCGAATCCGTATCGGATTGCCACGCACGAATTGAGCATAAATCAGACGGGTACTATGTGATCAGCCTGTCAAATACACCCGGTGTTTTTGTCAACGGGGTCGAGATTACATTTCAACGCCTACGGAACGGCGACAAGATTGAAATCGGTGATGTGACCGCAGAGTTTCTGCTCGCCGACGAGGACACATCACAATACGAAGAAGCCGTTCCCAGAGAGATGATGCTGAATGCACGGCCGGTAGCGGGGACAAACGCACTGGTCGCAAACTCTAACCGCTCCATGGCATGCCCGCAATGCGGCCTGCCCCTGACACCCGGTGTTCTTTCATGCCCTCGATGCGGACAGCCCATCGCAACGCTCCCCATGATTCAAATGGATTTCATCCCTCCCACGCCGATGAGTCAGGCCAGCTCCGGCCTTCTTCCGGTGATCGCTTTTCTGGCGGCACTGACGATTGTCGGCGCTCCAGTCGCTCTGGTGTTAGGCCTGATCACGTTGTCGATTATTCGTCGGCGCGGCGGAACAATCCGGGATCTGACGATGGCAAAATGGTCGATCGGCTTAGGTTTGTTTTGGATTATGATTGGCGTGGTAGCGGCGGGGGGCGCGGTCTGGCGGATACATAAGCGCGCACAGCTCAACAGCGTCGAAGTTTACGAGGCACAGGTGATCCGGTCACTGAAAAATCTGGCCTGTGCAGAAAAGTACGCCCATACGATCGAGTTTTTTGATACCGATTCCGACGGATATGGAGAGTATGGCGAGCTATCCGCTCTCGCCAAAATACAATCTCCGTTCTTCGATACGGATCTTTCCGACGGAAAAGCGTACGGATATCATTTTACAATCCGGGAGGCTTCCGAGGGCCAGTTTTTGGCGGTGGCCGAGCCCACCCATTATGAGAGCACCGGCGGCAGGACGTTTGCGATAGATCAGTCCGGCCAGATTCGCGGCGGGGATTCACACGGAAACCGTTTCGGGCAAATCTCTTCTGTACTCCCCGTTCTGCAAGGCGAACGAAGCGCATACTACGAGATCGATGACGAAATCGCCAAGGATGTGCTGAACTATGTCAAAGCCATCCCCTCAAGCCCGGAAAATGAGGAAAAGAAACAGCGGATTCTGATGCGGTTGCGCAAGGAATATTCGCTGACCTCCGTGGGGCGTGAGCTGGAGGGTTTGGAATCGACGGTGAATCGGTTTGTGACGGAGCAACGCGCGCAAGCGGTCTATCTGGAAGCTCAGGCCGCCCTGGCGGGAGGCAGTCAGGATGTGGCGCTCGCTAAATTGTCGGAGATCCAGACGGAGCATCCCTCCTTTTCGAAGATTGCAGCGGTCGAACGGGAATTGATCGATCTGCGTTCGGCAATTGCTCAACGGAGAGAGATGGAAGCGCAGGATCTGTTCACAAAAGCGGAGGCGGGAGAACGTCAAGGCATGCCGCAACAGGAGGTACAGCAACTGTTTCAGCGCATCGAGAAACTCTATCCCGACACGGAAGTGGCGGCCCGTATTACGTCTTTGAAACCGGAACTGCAGCGGCAGCTGCGCGAGCGCAATGCGGAAGAGCTCTTCTCCGATTTAATGGAGCTTTCGCCGGAGAGTGAATATGAAAAGATTCTGAGTCAGGCCAATCAGCTTCGGCGCAACTACAGCGACACAGATCTGTTTGGAAAAGCCGAGGCAGAATTAACCAGAAAAGAACGTAAAGCCCGCGCGAGTGCCTGGCGGGTTAAGACCCAGCAAAATATCGATGCGGGACGCATGCGCGGGGCGCTGGCACAACTGGAATCCGCCATACGCGAAAATCCGGATCTGCAGTACGACTTGCGGGATTTGTGTACCCAACTGTACCGCGAGGTGGCAGACAAAATGGCGGAAGAAGGCGACGCACGAGGAGCTCTGGGGTATTACACGCAGGCGGATCGGCTTCTTCAGGCATCCAACTCGAAAGATCAGATCAGCCAGGAACTGCTGGCAAAACTGCACAACGATGTGGGGCTGGCTGATTATGAGCGCAAGGACTACCCTCAGGCGCGGTGGCACCTTGCCAGTGCGGCCTGGAAATATCAGGAAAATGCACAGTTCAATATGCGGCTCGGAGCTGCC
>JAQUXG010000256.1 GCA_028692515.1 Kiritimatiellales bacterium
GATTATGCTGGTGATGTCGCGGTTTTTGGCGTTGGCCATCAGTGAGCCGATACAGAAGTTGGCACCACAGCCGTGGTCGAGCAGGAATTTGTACCCTTTACAGCCGCCGACTGTGCGCGGAGTTCCGAGGAACGGCGTAAAGGCCGGGTCGTCGGAGTGGCAGCAGAGGCGGACGCCGGCGGCCTGTGCGACCGGGACGGTGTGGTCGAGGAAGTAGGCAATGTGTTTGCGCAGCTCCTTTTCATCCATATTTTCATATTTCGCCACGGCGGCACGGAAGTCGCTGAGTGTGAAACCGGCCTGTGCGCCGGGCAGTCCGGCGGTAATCATCGCGATGAGGTCTTTTTGCCGCTGAGGATCGTTCTGAAGATATTTTTCCCAATAGATGCGGGCCTGTTCGACTTCCTTGGCGGAGAATGAGCCGTCATCAATGTAGTCCTGTTCGGTTTCGTGGCGTTTCAACAGATAGATGTCAAAGGCGGCAAAGGCGGCGTGAATATATTTCAGGCTTTTTGAACCGTCGGGCAGGGTCGCCGTCCCGGTGCGGGTCCAGTCGGCCACCAGCATGAAATTACCGACTACGTTCCGGACACCGAACCGCCCGAGGTTGCGCAGGCTTTCGTTATAGTTGGCGATGTGCAGATCGCGGTTCAGGCTGCCGTTTTTGATGTCTTCGGTGAAGACCAGGCTTTCCGCAGTGTCCCAGATCAGTCCGGTCGGCGTGCCGTTGGCCCGGTACCACTGAAAAAGCGGCAGGCCGTTCAGATTGGCCGGGGCTTCTGTGTGCGGAAGAAACTCCACTTCGATTTTTCGTTTGGCAATTTCGATTTCAGTCCAGATCTGTCCGGCGGGAATGTGATGCAGGGCGGTAATCACGTTCGTGATGCCGGGCGTCTGCCGGATATTATGGATGGTGACAATGTCTTCCGGCCCGAACCAGCGCATGCCGGCCCGAACCCGCTCACGGTTCCAGTTCTTATTAAATAGTTCGCTCATGAAATTGTTCCCACTGTTAAAAACGGCGCGCAATATGAGTAGAGTGGAGGCGAAATGCAACGTTTTTTGCTTGATAAAATTGTTACAAAACTGTTATCTCAAACAATTGAGAAACGATATCGCCGGGCTGAATGTTAAATCCAGGTTTGTGGAGTAAAAATGATGATTGAAGCAGCGCAAAAAAGATATTCACTGGTTGTGGCAACCAGCATGGGCACCCGGCTGACGCCGGTTGACTCGCAACCCTTCCACTGCAGCGACACGTTTAAGATGCAGGCAACCAGTGCGGAAACGAATGTCGCCAGCGTTGCTTCCTGTCTGGGGATGCCGGTTAAAGTCCTGACCGCCTTTGTCAAAGACAGTCCCGTGGCGCATTTCATCAAGAGCAACCTCCGTAGCCGCAGCATGGATTTTGAAGGACCGGAGTTGGAGCAGGGCGGACCGTGGGGTTATCGTCATCAGATCAATATGGCCGATAGCGGCTATGGATCCCGCGGACCGCGGGTTCAGAATGACCGCGCCGGCGAAGTCGGCCGCGAACTTAGCGCAGACGATTTTGATCTCGACCGGATTTTTGCCAAAGAAGGCGCTCAGATTGTACATCTTTCCGGCTTGATCGCGGCGCTCTCGCCCAAAACCAGCAAGTTCTGTCTGGATATTGCCCGTATTGCCAAGGCAAACGGCTCATTAATCTCATTCGACCTGAACTATCGCGCCAGTTTCTGGAAGGGACGTGAAAAAGAACTTTCCGTAGCGTTCGCTGAAATTGCTTCACGTAGCGATATCCTGATCGGTAACGAAGAAGATTTCCAGCTCTGCCTTGGCATTAAAGGCCCGGATGCCGGAGGCAAAGGTCTCGATGACAAAATCGACGGCTTTAAGAAAATGATCGGCCGGGTTCAGGCTGCTTATCCAAACGCAAAATATTTTGCAACCACGCTTCGCGAAGTGATCTCAGCCAACAGCCATCTGTGGGGCGCGCTGGTTACGGATGGAAAAGAGTGGGAAATCATCAAGCCGCGTGAGATCGGTGTGCTGGATCGTATCGGCGGCGGCGACGGGTTTGTCGGCGGACTGCTCTACGGCATTCTCAAGGGCTGGGACGTCAAAAAGTGCGCCCGGTTCGGCTGGGCGAGCGGAGCACTGGCCGCGACGATGCTGACCGACTACGCGCAGCCCGCCGACGAGGATCAGCTCTGGAGTATTTGGAACGGAAACGCACGCGTGAAGCGGTAACAAAAAGGATATAAAAATGAATAAAAAAGCAGATATCGGACTGATCGGTTTGGCGGTAATGGGAGAAAACCTGGTTCTCAACATGGAGAGCAAGGGATTCAGAGTCGCGGTGTTTAATCGCACCGTTGAAAAAGTGGATACCTTTATTGCCGGGCGCGGCGCGGGTAAAAACTTTATCGGCGCGCACAGCATCGAAGAATTCTGCGCCAGCCTCGAACGTCCGCGCAAAGTGATGATGCTCGTCAAAGCCGGTGCGGCCGTTGATCACTTTATTGAGCAGGTCATTCCGTATCTCGAACCCGGCGACATCATCATCGACGGCGGCAATTCGCACTTTCCCGACACCATTCGTCGCACCAAATATGTTGAGAGCAAAGGGCTGCTTTACATCGGTACCGGCGTGTCCGGCGGCGAAGAGGGCGCACTGCTCGGCCCGTCCATTATGCCCGGCGGATCACCCGCCGCATGGCCGGCCGTTAAGCCGATCTTCCAGAAAATCTCTGCCCAGACCGAATCCGGCGAACCCTGTTGCGAATGGGTCGGCGAAAACGGCGCGGGGCACTTCGTCAAGATGGTTCACAACGGCATCGAATACGGCGACATGCAGATGATCTGCGAAACCTATCAGATGATGAAAGAAGGGCTCGGCCTCTCCAATGAAGAGATGCACGACGTGCTGAAAGAATGGAACGAAGGAGAACTCGATTCCTATCTCATCGAAATCACCCGCGACATTCTTGGGTATAAGACCGCCGGCGGCGAAGCCGTTGTCGACATGATTCTC
>JAQUXG010000257.1 GCA_028692515.1 Kiritimatiellales bacterium
CTGCAGCAGCTCCTTCGCCAGCGTAGCAACCACCGGCGGCATCGTGGCTGAGAAAAAGAGCGAATGGCGCTTTTTCGGCAGCTTAGCGATCACCTTGCGGACTGCAGGAATAAATCCCATGTCGAGCATACGGTCGGCTTCGTCGAGAATAAACAGCTCGATCTGGTCGAGATGGATATACCCCTGCTGCATCAAGTCGATCAAACGGCCCGGCGTGGCAACCACGACATCAAGACCGCGCCGCATCGCCTGAACCTGCGGGTTCTGGCCGACGCCGCCGAAAATGACGGTATGCGAAACGTTCACATGGCGGCCGTAGGTCTTAATGCTGTCGCCGATCTGGGCGGCCAGCTCACGGGTCGGTGTGAGAATGAGCGCGCGCGGACGTCCGCCCGGCGCGGTACGTTTGGTATTGGTCATCTCCTGCAGAAGCGGCAGCGTGAACGCGGCGGTTTTGCCGGTTCCGGTCTGCGCGCAACCGAGCAGGTCGCGACCTTCGAGCAGATGCGGAATCGCCTGTTGCTGAATGGGTGTGGGAGTCGTGTAGCCTTCTTCGGCCACAGCGCGTTGCAGCGGCTCGATCAGAGCCGCAAATGCGTTTTGTTTATTCATGAACCTTCTTTTCCGTCCGGTATGTTAAAAACTCTCTGCCTGCCGGACGTGTAGGAAAAGTAGATGCCGCAGCGGTTGCGGCGCACGGTTCGTAAAGCCGAACCAATTGAGCCGAGGGTTGTAGGCTTCTGTCTGCTCCGTGTCAACTGCCGTTTCCAATGTTTGGAAAATTTTACCACGGATATCCGAGAGCGCGGCAAAGCCGCCGCGTCCCTTGCGAAAGCGACTGGGCAACCAAAAGAGAAATCAAACAGAAGGTCGCAAAGGTCACGAAGGCATGCCCCAAAATTATCTTGGCGAACTTCGCGGACTTGAGCGAAGCGGGTGTTTGGTTTGTTTCACAGAATAAACGTACATAAAAATAGAAAACCACGGATATCACGGATTCACACGGATGGGTTCCAACCATTGGAACCGGCGAGGCCGGTTTTTCCAAACATTGGAAATTTATGACGCCGGCGGCGTCAAAGTGCGCCATTTTGTCGCTTGGCGGGTGTTGAATGGGACAGATCGCCCGAACTTTTTTCCAATGTGTGGAAGCTGTTATTTTCACAATCAACTAACGGCCAACGACTAACAACTAACAACTCTCTTCCGGCACAGTGCTTGCTTTAAAGAGTGCGTCTTTATGATTTATAACTGAAAGGAACAGTACCATGGCTACATCAAGTAAAGTTTTAGGAATCGACCTCGGGACGACCAATTCCTGTATGGCGATTATGGAAGGTGGAGAACCCACCGTGATCCCGAATGTCGAAGGCGGACGTACGACCCCGTCGGTTGTGGCATTCACGAAAGACGGTGAGCGTCTGGTGGGTCAGGCGGCAAAACGTCAGGCGGTAACAAACCCGAAGAATACGATTTTCTCGGTGAAGCGTTTCATGGGCCGCAGCTATGCGGAAGTGGCGCACGAAATCGAACTGGTGCCGTATCAGGTGGTGAAAGCCCCCAACGGCGATGCCCACATTAAGATTGGCGACAAGACCTATGCTCCGCCGGAAATTTCCGCAATGATCCTGCAGAAAATGCGGGCCGACGCGGAGGCCTACCTCGGCGAAAAAATCACACAGGCCGTCATCACCGTTCCGGCCTATTTCAATGACCGTCAGCGTCAGGCAACCAAAGACGCCGGTAAGATCGCCGGTCTCGAAGTGCTGCGTATCGTGAACGAGCCGACCGCCGCCTCGCTGGCCTACGGTCTCGACAAGAAGCATGACGAAAAGATCGCAATTTATGACCTCGGGGGCGGAACGTTCGATATTTCCGTACTCGATATCGGCGACGGCGTTTTCGAAGTGGCCGCGACCAACGGCGACGGACATCTCGGCGGTGACGACTTCGACCAAAAGGTGATCGACTGGCTGGTTCAGGAGTTCAAGAAAGAACAGGGCGTTGACCTTTCCAAAGACGCGATGGCTCTGCAGCGCTTGAAAGAAGCGGCTGAAAAAGCCAAGTGCGAACTGTCCAGCTCGAACTCGACGGATATCAACCTGCCGTTTATCACGGCGGATGCCAGCGGCCCGAAACATATGAACGTCACCCTAACCCGCTCGAAACTGGAACAGCTGGTGGACGATCTGATCGCCCGTGCAGAAGGCCCGGTGAAAGCGTGTCTGCAGGATTCGAAACTGAGCATCGGCCAGATTGACGAAGTGATTCTGGTCGGCGGTTCGACCCGTATGCCGCGTGTGCAGCAGTCGGTGAAAGATCTCTTCGGCGGCAAAGAACTGCACAAGGGTGTGAACCCGGATGAAGTGGTGGCGGTCGGCGCCTCGATTCAGGGCGGTATTCTCAAGGGCGAAGTGAAAGATGTGCTGCTGCTCGACGTGACTCCGCTGACGCTGGGTATTGAAACCCTCGGCGGTGTGCGCACCCCGCTGATCGACCGCAACACGACGATCCCGACGAAGAAGAGCGAAATTTTCTCGACGGCGGCTGACAATCAGCCTGCGGTGGATATTCACGTTCTGCAGGGTGAACGCAAGATGGCAAAGGATAACAAGACGCTCGGCCACTTCCAGCTCGACGGAATTCCGTCGGCTCCGCGCGGCGTTCCGCAGATTGAAGTGACGTTCGACATTGATGCGAACGGTATCCTGAATGTACGCGCCAAGGATCTCGGCACCGGCAAAGAACAGCACATCACCATCACCGCTTCGAGCGGTCTGTCCGATGCAGATATCGACAAGATGGTGAAGGATGCCGAACTGCATGCGGCCGAAGACGAAAAGGCCAAAGAAAAAGTGGATCTGCGCAATCAGGCCGACGGCACGGTTTTCCAGACGGAAAAATTCCTGAAGGAAAACGGCGACAAGATTTCAGCCGAAAACAAATCCGCAGTCGAAGCCGCGATTGAGCCGGTGAAGGAAGCGCTCAAGAGCGACAACGACGAGCAGATCAAAT
>JAQUXG010000258.1 GCA_028692515.1 Kiritimatiellales bacterium
AAGCGTGTGAACTGCTGCATTTCGATTTCTGTTTTTTCCAGCTTATCGATCCGGTCGTAAACCTCTTCCAGCGTTTGCAGATCGCGCGCCCGGAAAAACTCCGCCTTGCTCAGTTCGGCAATGCGCTTCAGCGTTGCTTCGTCGATTTCCTGTGCAGGCATCGTAAAGAAACCCTGCCGAACCGGAAGTCCGCCGCCGATGCCAATCGTGTACACTTTAATGCCAAGCGCAGCTGCGGCCTGTGCCGCATTTTCGGGCGTCAGTTCGCCGCGGTTATTAATGCCGTCGGTCAGCAGAATAACGATGCGGCTTTTGGCCTTGCTGTCGCGCAGGCGGTTGACGGCTGAGGCAATGGCATCGCCGATTGCCGTTCCGTCTTCGAGCATGCCGGTGCGCAGGCCGTCCATACGCTGAACAAGCCAACTGTGGTCGAGTGTGAGCGGTGCGATCGAATAGGGCAGCGCGGCAAAGCCAACCATGCCGATGCGGTCATCTTTGCGTTTTTCGATAAAATCGCTGATGACCTGTTTTGCCGAGTCAATGCGGGTCTGACGCTGCCCGCCGCGTGCAAAGTCCGGCGTTTCCATGGATGTGGAGAGGTCGAGAAGCAGAACGATATCGACGCCTTCGGTGTTCACGCGGCTTTCGCTCAGTCCGCGCTGCGGGCGGGCGATCGCAATAATTAGACAGACGAGACCGGCGGCGTAAAGAACTGTCCAGAGCGGATGCAGACGCACGGCCAGACTGACCGGAAGTTTTTTAAGCAGCGCGCCGTCCGGGAAATTAACGGCCGGGCCGCGCCGTCGCGCTCGCCACCACAGTAGCGCCGGAATCAGCAGGAGCAGAAGGAGCAGGAATGGATGAGCAAACCTCATTTTGTTTCCTCCTCCGGTTGCGGCTCTTCTTTGGTTTGTTCGACAAATTCATCAACCGTGTTAAATGCGGTTTGCATGACCTCTTTTTCGGCATCAGCGCGGGCGAATTTTACGAGATCGGCCTGTGTCATAAAATTGCGCAGCGTCTGCTGTTCCTTGATGTCGAGGCGTACATCCGACGACATTGAGCGCGTCAGCTCCTCCGTCGTGGATTCCGGCGCATGGAGGTCAAAGCGGTTTTCGAGATAGGAACGTAGGATTAGTGAGAGCTCGGTAAAGAACGGCTCGGGGTCCCAGACTTTTGATTTCAGGCTTTCGAGCGCCTGGCGCGCCAGTATATGTGGAGGAATTGCAGGGGCGTCCGGCAGGTCGGCTTTCCGTTTATGCAGGATCAGTAGCGTAATCAGTCCGGCCAGTAATGCCAACAGGGATACAATCAGGAGAATCCACAGCTTGTGTGAAAGTTGCAACGGCGGCTTAACGATCTCCTTGATATCGGAAAGCTTCGTCGCGTTGGTTGCGTTCAATGAACTTTGAACATGCAGTACCAGTTCGGGAAGTGACTGCGCTTTTTGCGTTCCGTTGGAAAATGTACAGACCACCGGATTGGTGGTGACAATCCAGTCGCCGATGCGGAAAGAGGTCAGCTGATAGGTTGTTTCTGATTTCAGTTCGGACGGAAGCTTTTTGTCTTCGGAGGAACGTCCACGGACGACAATTTTCTTTCCGTTTCCAATGTTTGGAAAATCAATTGTGCTGCCGACCGGATGCCGGGCGGTTAGCGTCAGTGTGATCGGATCTCCAATCAAAACTGCCGGTTTATCCAGTTTGGCCTGTGCAACGAACCCATCAGCCGGAAGCGGCCCTTCAGGCCTTCCGCAACCCGCTAAGAGAAGCAGGGCGGTCGCGGACATCGCAAATTTCAAATTTCGAATTTCAAATTTCAAAATTATCTCCTGCTG
The DNA here is from genome assembly GCA_028692515.1 of Kiritimatiellales bacterium. Classification (GTDB taxonomy): domain Bacteria; phylum Verrucomicrobiota; class Kiritimatiellia; order Kiritimatiellales; family Tichowtungiaceae; genus Tichowtungia. The sequence goes on from JAQUXG010000258.1 coordinate 1,838, forward strand.
CTCCGGTGGCTGAAAAACAGCATGAAGGCTTTGTCGTAGGGTTCGCCGGCAAAAAGCTCGATTGTGTCGATGTTCGCGCGATGCATCACGCGGTGCATCGTCTTTCGTTTTTCCTCTTGAGCCAAGAGCAGTGCGCTACGGACAGCGATGCTGGATGTGTCGACCAGTGTGCGTTCGCCGCTTTCCGGATCGCGCCATTCAATCAGTCCGGCCTTCGGCCAGCTCTGCTCGTGGCGGTCAGCGATGGAAACGGCAATCAGATCGTGACGTCGCGCGGTAATTTTGAGCGGCTTTTCGCAGTTTGCCGGGAAAAGAAAATCGCTGATCAAAAAGGTAACCGCCTTGCGGGTGGTGGTGTGGTTGAGAAAGTCGAGTGCGGGCTGTGCGTCCGTTCCGCGGTTTTGCGGCGTGTGATCCAGAATTTCGCGAATCATGCGCAGAACATGCGAGGCGGTGCCTTTGTGCGGCGGAATATATTTTTCAACCTGATTGGAAAAAAGAATCAGTCCGATGCGGTCGTTGTTGCGTGTGGCCGAAAAAGCCAGCATGGCGGCGACTTCGGCGGCGAGGTCACGTTTGAGCTGTCCGGTGCTGCCGAAGTCGTTTGATCCGCTGATATCGACCAGCAGCATGACGGTCATTTCGCGCTCTTCGACAAATTTTTTGATGTGCGGTACGCCGGTGCGGGCGGTGACGTTCCAGTCGATGGCGCGAATGTCGTCGCCGGGAAAATATTCGCGGACTTCGTCGAACTCCATCCCGCGTCCTTTAAAGACGCTGTGATAGCGTCCGGCAAAGACGTCGTTGACGGCGTGGCGGGTCTTGATCTCGATCCGCCGCACTTTCTTCAGCAGTTCTTTATGGTTTGTTGTATTCATGTTCGAGTTGAGGCGGGGATGACCCCGCCCTTACGGAACCGGGATCTCGCTGAGGATTTTGTCGATGATCATTTCGGAGGTTAGCTCTTCGGCCTCCGCTTCGTAGGAGAGAATGATGCGGTGGCGCAGGATGTCGTGCGCGATTGATTTGACGTCCTGCGGCGTGACGTAGCCGCGGCCCTGCAAAAAGGCGTGGGCGCGCGCGCCGATGGTCAGGGCGATAGTGGCGCGCGGACTGGCGCCGTAGCGCAGATATTCCTTGATTTTCAGGCCGTATTTTTCCGGCTCGCGGG
>JAQUXG010000259.1 GCA_028692515.1 Kiritimatiellales bacterium
TGACGGCTACGACACCAATGTCGGTGACCGCGGCGGCAACCTCTCCGGCGGGCAGCGGCAACGCATCGCCATCGCGCGCGCACTTTTCAAGAATGCACCGATTCTGATTCTGGACGAAGCCACCTCGGCGCTCGACTCTGAGAGCGAGGAAATGGTTCAGAAGGCGCTTGGTGAGTTGGTTAAACAGCGCACGGTATTCATTATCGCCCACCGCTTCAGTACGATCAAACTGGCTGACCGGATTATGGTTTTTGAGCAGGGTCTTCTGCGCGGAGCGGGAACCCATGCCGAGCTGTACGCCTCGGACGATCTCTACCGCAGTCTTTACGACCGCCAGTTTATTGAATAATCGGGGTACAGTCCTTTGCGAAGAGGATTGAAGCAACCCCGGTTTGACGGACTCTCGGAAAGAGATCCTGTCGATCTGTTACCCCGTCAAAAATTATTGCCGCTCCCGTTTTGGTCGCTTCTGTGAACCATTCTCAGTGGTCGTTATTTCGCCTGCGGCAAAATTATCTATCGCTACGCTTTTGGGGCGGTGTCAAAAGCACGTTCGCAATAGCTCAGATCCAACCATTGGAAAACGCTGTGGGGATACCGCGTCTGCGTTTCCAACCCTTGGAAACTATTCGCGTATATTCGCGTGATTCGCGGTTAAGCTTTTCTCTACGTGGTAGTCATGGATAGGTTTGACGTTCCAGTCATGCTGGCTGATGGTTCGGATGGCTCGATCTGTGGCGTCAGCACCGGACGATCGGCGCGGTCTGCGCAGATTTTGATTTCATCCATGCGTGAGACCGGCCCGCATCTTTAATGAAGGGGAACGGTTGCAAACCACTCGTCGCCGGTTGGGTTGAATACCCGTATTTTTAATTCGGATTCTGTGTCTGAAATGATTTCCGCGCGGAGATCCGGGGCTGTTTTTTCGGAAGGAAAGAGCACCCAAACAAACCGGTGGTCTGATGTTATTCGAGTGGAGTAGATGGCCGCTGTATTTGGGTCGTACGTATTGTACGCGCGACTGTACCAGCCCTGAATTTCAGGTTTTTCCTGTCCTCGTACCAGATCGATTTTCCAGTCCTGTTCTCCTGCTGGAACGATGGTCAGGTTTCCGCGATCGTTGTCGGTTGAAACCATGCCGTTTTTTTCTTGGACTGTGCAATCTGGGTGAAAATGCCACAGTGCCTCGATTTTGCGCGGACGGTCGGTGTTAATTTGATCCACCACCACCCAGAATTCGCCGCGCTTATAAAACAAGGTGCGCGTATGCTTACACGTTCCGTCCAATGCCTGAAACTGATCAAATGAACTCCATACGTAATCGAACTCAGGTGTTATTTTATATTGTTCTTCAGAAAGCGGCGTTTCCGCCTTGAGCGGTCCGGGTGCCTGACCGTTTCCGTCGATAAGAATCACGTTGTGGCTTTGGCTGCCAATCGCATATTCCCGGAATTTGTCGGCCACTGTGCCGCCGTAGGCAAACCGTCCTCCATCGACCAGCAGATCACGACCGAAAGCGGAAACGGAAAGGTGCAGTTTGTCGTTGTGCTGATGCCCGGTTCCCCACGGGCCGACATCAAAAAACGACCACTGTGCGTCGGCATCGTATCCGCTTCGCGAAACAAGATGTCCCGCCCACGGAAAAATGAACGACGGCCCGTTTTCTGGCCTGATGCCGCTTTGTCCGTTGGAGGCAATATATTCCCAGTCCTTCCGGTTGTATTGCTTCGCAGCATCCCGGATCCAGTCGCGGTTGTATCTCAAATCGGAATCGTTGTTCAGCAAGCCGTTTCCTGAGGGGCGCATTGTCCGTGCAAGATAGTTGCGCATCTGCTCAAGCTGAGTGGTGAAATATTCGGGCAGCGGTTTGTGCACACGGCTGCAAATCTTCTGAAACTGGCTGAAATTGTTGAGTGCCCCGGAGTGATAGTGTGAAGTCAACTCCGTCTGGACTCCGTCGGGATACACTTGTTCTTTCAGGCTTTCCGTCATGGTTTGAACGGAGTATTCGAGCCATTCCGGCGACTGTCTGAATTCGGGCCAGACCGTGGCCACAGTGGACAGCCCTATCATTTCCATGGTGACCCAGTTGCCGTCCAGTGCATGGAAGTTGCGGGCGTAATGTGCATGGTCGGGAAGACTACTCAGGATCAGCAGACGTGTGGCCGGAGAAATATAATCGATATGGATGAGTTCATAAAAAACCCGTGCCCATGTTTTTTCCCGGGAATACACCTCCAGTCCGCGCCACATTTCTGTATCGTTCTTCTCCGCCGGATAGGGCCAGCTTTGGATGATCCAGTCTTTTATGAATGAATCCATGTAGCGGACATAGTCGGGATTTCCGGTTTTATAATACGCCTCCAGTAAAGTGTTTAACGGATAGTGACGGTTGAGCGCCCAGGCCCATTCGATGTCATTTTTGGGTCCCTTAACCGACCAGACTAAATGCCCGTCGATTGACCGCGGCACTTGAGCGGTAACCAGTTGAAATGTGTACGTATCACGCAGTGCCGATTCGGCTTCCGGAACGGTTTGGTTCGAAACGGCAGGCTGTTTCTTTTTAAAAATCTGTTCTATTTCTCTGTTTTTATAATATTGAAGCAATCGTTCACACGCTTCGGGAAGGCGGCCTTCTTCGTATGCTTGTCGCGCCGCCTCCAGCCCCGGATAATTAAGATCCAGATTCTTGAAAATGGATTCCATTTTCTCGGGCCATGCCTCGCAGGCATCCTGGGAGGTTGTGATTTGCTGCCAGTTGGTCTGAGCATGCACATTTCCAAGAGCAAATAGATTGAGAGTCAGGAATAGGATGGTTTTTTTCATTTTCAAATTCCGGGTTCGTTCTTTGTACAGGTAATTTTCCAATACTTGCCTGTCGCTTTACTTCCCTGCCGCACTTTTGTGCGGCCTCTACTGGCTATCCTCGGGTGGAAACTTCCGGTTCGGCGGGGCGCAACTTTTCTAATGTTTGGAAAAATCAGGC
>JAQUXG010000012.1 GCA_028692515.1 Kiritimatiellales bacterium
ATACACAGAAATCAAAGCACCGGTCAGCGGACGCATTGGCGCGGCGCAGGTGACCAAAGGCAACTATGTTACCTCGGCTTCCGGCGCTTTGGCACGCATCGTCCAAATTGATCCGATCCGCGTGACCTTCTCGCTGACGGATCGTGAATATCTTGCACTTCGCCAGCAGGATCTTTCCGGAACCGGTACCGTTCGGGTTGCGCAGGTTCGTCTGCCGGATGAAACGGTTCTTCCGACCCTTGGAAAAAAAGATTTTGACGATAACGCCATTGATCCGCAAACCGGAACCATTGCCGTGCGCTATCTGTTCGACAACCCGGACGGTCTTCTCATTCCCGGCGGCTATGTGACGGCATTGCTTCGCGACCAGAATGCGGAGAAAGGCATTAAGATTCCGCAAAGGGCACAGCTGGTCGATCAGCAGGGAACCTATGTGCTGGCGGTGGACGAAAAAAACATGGTGTCTCCGGTTCGGATTGTAACCGGAACGCAGATCGGTACGGATGTGGTGGTTCTGTCCGGACTGAAAGAGGGCGACCGGATTATCGTGGACGGTGTTCAGAAGACCCGGGCCGGCGCAACCGTACAGGTGAGCGAAGCTAACCAGTAATTTTTCAAATTCAAATTTCAAGTTTCCAGTTTCAAATTTCCAATCCGGAGGATTGAGCATGATTTCCAGAGTGTTTATTGAACGTCCGCGACTGGCGGGCGTGGTGTCCATCGTTCTGATGCTGGCGGGGATTTTATCCATCGTCTCGCTGCCGATTGCGCAGTTCCCGCAGGTTACGCCGCCGCAGGTTATTGTGAGCGCCTCCTATCCGGGAGCTAGCGCGGAAGTGCTGGCCGACACGGTGGCCGGACCGATTGAAGATTCCGTCAATGGCGTCGACAATATGATTTATATGTCATCGGCTGCCGACAGTTCTGGAACCTACACGCTGACCATCACCTTCGAAGTCGGAACCAATCCCGACATTGCGCAGGTGCAGGTACAGAACCGCGTCTCTCAGGCGCAGCCGTTACTCCCGACCGAGGTGATCCAGCAGGGGGTCTCTGTGAAGACTCAATCTGCGGATATGTTGGGCTTCGTTATGATGCGCTCGCCGAAAGGAACGATGGGCGAGCTGGAGCTGAGCGACTACACCTATAAAATCATCAAACCGGCGCTGGAACGAATTCGCGGTGTCAGCAGTGCGGATGTGTACGGCCCGAAATACAGCATGCGCGTCTGGCTCGATTCCAGCCGCCTTTCCGCACTGGGGATCAGCGCGGACGAAGTCGTATCCGCTATTCGAAGTCAGAATATTCAGGCCTCGGTCGGTTCGATCGGCACAGCCCCCGGTGACGGTTCGAGCGATGTCACGTACACGCTCAAGGCGCAGGGCCGCCTCAACGATCCGGCGGACTTTGAAAATATCATCGTTCGTACCGGCGATAACAGCGCCGTGGTTTTTCTAAAAGATGTCGCCCGTGTTGAAAAAGGCGCCAATAATTATACCTTCCGCGCCAAATATAACGGCGAAACCGCCGTTGCCGTTGCGCTGAGCCGCGCCTCCGGCGCCAACGCGCTCGACGCCATGGATGCCATTCGCGCGCAGCTGAAATCGCTGAGCAAACAGTTTCCGGCGGACATGGAATATATTCTGCCATACGATGCCACCAACTTTGTGCGGGTCTGCATCAATGAAATCGGCATGACATTGCTACTCACCTTTCTGCTGGTTGTCGGTGTCTGCTACCTCTTCCTGCAAGACTGGCGGGCTACGTTGATTCCGGCGCTAACCATTCCGGTTTCGCTTTGTGCTACCTTCGCTGTACTGCATGCCTTTGGCTACAGCATCAACACGTTGACTCTGTTCGGTCTGGTTCTGGCCATCGGCATTGTCGTGGACGACGCCATTGTCGTGGTCGAGCGCGTGCTCTATCTGATGGAACACGAAGGACTGGATCACAAAGCGGCAACCATTAAAGCCATGGAGCAGGTCAGCGGTGCCGTCATCGCCACCACACTCGTTCTGTTGGCCATCTTTGTGCCGATCGGGTTTGTCGGCGGCATTGTTGGAAAAATCTATCAGCAGTTCGCCGTGGCGATTTCCGCCGCGGTACTCTTTTCGACGGTCAACGCACTGACACTCAGTCCGGCACTGTGTGCCACAATACTGCAGGTCATCAAACCCAAACAGCACGGTCCGCTATGCTGGTTCAATACCGGCCTGAACCGTGTGCGCGGTCATTATGTAAATACAGCAACCCGTTTGTCCCGTCGTCTGATCCTGACAGCTGTCATCCTGCTAAGTACGGTCGGCGGGGTTTGGCTGTTTTCCTCCCTGAATTCCACCTCCTTTCTTCCAGAGGAAGATCAGGGTGTGATTTTCGGTGCCATCCAGCTTCCGGAAGGGTCCACTCGCGAGCGCACGGAACGACTGATGAATGATTATGTGACGCCGTTGCGTAATGAACCCGGCGTGGCGTTTATGATTTCGGTGACAGGCCACAGTTTTATCGGCGGTGCCGGTGAAAACGTCGGACTGTTCATCTGCGGGCTCGACAGCTGGGAAGAGAGAAAATCGGCCGACCTACAGATCAGTGCCATTCAGCAGCGAATGCAGGCTGCACTATCCGCCGTTCCCGGCGCGCAGATTAATCTGTTTGTACCGCCCGCCATTATGGGGCTGGGCCAAAGTGGCGGGATGGATGTCCGCCTGCAGGCGATTACTGATAATGATCCGCAGAAACTGGGCGCGGTATTGAACAACTTCCTCATGAAGCTCAATACGACGCCGGGCATGATGTACGCGTTCAGTGGATACGCAGCCAACACGCCGCATCTGCTGCTGGATGTGGATCGCGTCAAAGCCTCACTCATGAAAGTCTCTGTCAGCGATATATTCTCCACGCTTCAAAGCTACTTCGGCTCGCGCTATGTCAACGACGTTAACTTTGAAGGACAGGTCAACCGGGCCATCGTACAGGCTGACATGACCTTCCGCGATCAGGCGGCCGACATCAACAAGCTCTACGTGAAAAGTCAGACCGGCGCAATGGTTCCTCTCGGCAGTGTGCTCAATATCACGCCGGCCTTGGCACCCCGCTCGGTAGATCGATACAACAAATTCACCTCGGCGGCCATCACCGCCGTGGCCCTGCCGTTCATCAGCAGTGGTGATGCCATGAAGCTGGTCACCAAAGCGGCGGAAGAAAATCTGCCCGAAGGCTACACTTTCGACTGGTCTGGGCTTAGCTATCAGGAAGCCCGCGCCTCCGGCGGTTCCAGCATCCTCATCGCGATGGCGCTGGTCTTCGGCTATCTCTTTCTTGTTGCGCAATATGAAAGCTGGACCATTCCGCTGCCGGTGATGCTTTCCACCGCAGTGGCCAGTCTCGGCGCACTGATCGGGCTGCTCGGCATGGGTCTGTCGCTTAGCGTCTACGCTCAGCTTGGACTTATCCTGCTCGTCGGTCTCGCCAGCAAAAACGCCATTCTGATCGTCGAATTTTCCAAAACCCGCCGCGAAGAAGGGCTATCCATCATTGATGCCGCCGCTGACGGAGCCGGACAGCGGTTTCGCGCCGTGCTCATGACCGCCTTCACCTTCATTCTTGGTGTGCTCCCGATGGTCTTCGCCTCCGGCGCGGGCTCGGCCGCGCGAAACTCCATCGGCTCCACCGTGTTCTGGGGAATGACGGCCGCGACGCTGTTCGGCATCATCCTCATTCCGGCGCTCTACGTCCTCTTCCAGACGCTGCGCGAAAAAGGACATCGCCGAATTGGTCTTGGAAAAGACAAGTTGCACCTGCTCGTCATCCTGCTCATCCCGTTCCTCTTCGGCGGCTGTCTTTCCGTCGGGCCGAACTATAAGCAGCCCGAACTTCCAAGCATTGGAAACACAGGTGTTGAAACGCCGGCCGACTGGTGGACCACGCTCAATGATTCGGATCTCACCGCGCTCGTCAATGAAGCGATGCAGAACAATTATGACCTAAAATCGGCTGTCGCCGTTGTGCGCGCCGCCCGTGCACAGCTCGGCATCGCCCGCGCCGCGCTCGGTCCGCAGATCGATGCCAGCGGAAGTTTCAAGCGCAGTAAATCCAGCAATGAAGTTGGTTCAGGTTCTCCCGGAGAACGGGACACATACAACGCCGGTTTCGATGCCGCATGGGAACTCGATCTCTTCGGCGGAACCCGTCGCTCCACCGAAGCGGCTAAAGCCGCTTGGCAGTCCAAAGAGGCCGGCATGGCCGATGTGCGGATTTCCGTCGCGGCCGAAACCGCCCGCAGCTACGTAACATTGCGAGCTGCTCAGCAGCGGCTAAATGTCGCGCAGGCCAACCTGAAAATTCAGCAGGAAACGTTCGATCTGCTTCAGTCGAAATTCGACAGCGGACTTATCGGCGAACTCTCGCTTCAGCAGGCGCGCTATAATCTCGAAAGCACCCGTGCAACCGTTCCATCGCTCGAAACGGCGGTCGAACAGAGCCTCAACGCTCTCGCTGTCCTCACCGGCGTATTGCCCGGGTCATTGCATGACCGGCTTGCAGCGGTAAAAGACATTCCGGCCCTTTCGGCTCAGGCCGTCACCGGCATTCACGCCGACCTGCTGCGTCGCCGTCCCGACGTGCGCGTTGCCGAACGCGAACTCGCCGCGCAGACCGCGCGCATCGGTGCCGCCAAATCGGATTATTTCCCGAAATTCACGCTCAACGGCTCCATCGGACTGGAATCGCTCAGCTTCGACACGCTCGGCAATTCCGGCAACGACTTCTACAGTTTCGGTCCCGGCATCCAATGGGCGATCTTCCACATGGGATCCATCCGCAACAACATCAACGTACAGAAAGCCGGACAGGAACAGGTGCTGGCTGCCTATGAAAAAGCGGTGCTGGTTGCTGTGCAGGAAACCCGCGACGCGCTCACCGCTTTCCAGAAAGAACAACAACGCATGACCGCACTCGATGCCGCCGCAACCGCCGCACGCACCGCGGCGGAGCTGGCCGACGACCGCTATAAAAACGGACTCGAAGATTTCGAAACCGTTCTCGAAGCTCAGCGCGCCCGCCTCAGCTTCGAAGACCAGCTCGTGCAGAGCCAGAGCGCCGTCACGCAGAATTTGATCAACCTCTACAAAGCCCTCGGCGGCGGCTGGACCCAAATGCAGTAAACGCGTTTCCAATCGTTGAAACCGGCTCGGCCGGTTTTCATATTTTCCAACCATTGGAAAAAGCGGGTAGAAAATTTGCAAACATTTGGAAAATTACTAGATTACGGGACTGACCATCCCTTCATCGATTTTCTGTGAACAGGAACAGCGACTGATGATAGCCGACCTTCGGGATACAACGGCCGGGCCGAATATCGAATTCTTGGGTCGAGTATCGGACGAGAAACGTGATGAAATTTATTCGCAGGCTCGTGCGCTGATTTTCCCCGGTGTAGAAGATTTCGGCATCATTCCCGTCGAGGCGCAGGCGGCGGGCTGTCCGGTGATCGCCTTCGGGCAAGGCGGCGCACTCGAAACGGTTGTTGATGGTAAAACCGGACTCTTTTTTGCTGAACAGACTGCCGACTCGCGTTGCGAGGCTGTCCAGAAGTTCCAGACGCTGGAACTTTCGGAATCCGCCTGTCGTGCTAACGCCACGCGTTTTTCCAACCCCTGGAAACTTCCAACTCATTTTTCCCAACCCTTGGAATATGAGAAGGGTTAGTTTTTTCGGTTCTTCGGCGGTTTTAGTGGAGTGACTGGAAAAGAGAGCTTCCGGGGTGCCGATTGTTTTGGCACATAACGGGGCATGATTACGGAAGAACATGATCAACAGCTGCTGGGACTGAGCTCGCCTTGATCGGTAACGAAAGTGGATCTGAGCGTGAAAGACCTGCGGGTTGACATTTACGTGTAGCATGTCGGACAAACAGATTGCTGTCCGGACTGCGGCGCATCCTGCCGTATTTATGACCACGCGCCGGAACGAACCTGGCTTGACCGGCATCAGATGGACACCATTCGCAAACGGGCCGTCGAGCGCGGTCTGGCCCGGCGTAAAAGGAATCTCATTCCTTATATAGGCTTGGATGAAAAGAGCTTCCGTAAAGGAATGGATTTTGTGACGACGCTCTGTGATCTGAAAGGCTCACGGGTTTTGGACGTGGTTGAAAACCGGGACGAGCAATCCGCCAAGAACCTGCGGGGCAAGGCCTTGAGTAAGCCGCAGCAGGCCGGTGTGTTTGCGGCGGCCATGGACATGTGGCCTGCGTATCGCAATGCGGTCAATGAGGTGATGCCGTTCACCGAAATCGTGCACGGACCGGTTTCACGTTGTGCAGCACCTGAACAAGGCGGTTGATCAGGTTCGCCGTCAGGGACACCGGCAGTTGCTCCGGCAGGGAGAAGCTCATCTCAAAGGGACGAAGTACTGGTGGTTGAAAAACAGCCCGGAACTGACGGCGGATGCCGCTCTCCGTTTTGAAGAGTTGAAAAAGGCGGGTTTGAAAGTAGCCCGGGCCTGGGAACTCAAAGAGTTGTTTCAACACATCTGGAACTGCGCGACCGTCAAACAGGCGGAGGCCTTTTTCGAGAACTGGTATGCCCGGGCGATTCAGTGCGGACTCGGACCGGTGAAGAAAGTGGTCAAGATGATCATGAAGCATCTGAGCAATCTGTTGAACTATCTGGTCTGGCGAATCAGCAACGGAGTCGTGGAAGGCCTCAACTCGGAAATCCAGACCGTGAAGTCAAATGTTCGTGGCTACCGCTCCTTCGAAAGCTACCGCACGGCGATCTTGTTCCACTGCGGAAAGCTGGAAATGCTCCCATGAAAATTTACGACGAGCTAAAATTTCCTGCAATTAGATGGACAGCAGGCGGCACGTTTCTACTATCTCCGCCATGCACAGATACAAAAAAGCGCTGGTTGTCGGGTGCGGGCGAAGCGGGCGGGCGGCAGAAGCACTGTTGCGTTCCGAGGGTGCGACGGTGGTCAGTATTAGCCAAGAGACCACTCCGGATTACCGATTTGAAGATCTGCATTTTGATCCGGATGTCGCCGTTATCAGCCCCGGATTTGCGTTAACTCATCCCTGGATTCAGGATCTGGTGAAACGCCGTATTCCTCTTCTTTCCGAGCTGGAGCTGGGCTGGTCGCGCCGTCATTGTCCGGTGATTGCGGTGACTGGATCAAACGGCAAAAGTACGGTTGTGAAGTGGCTGGTTGAAGCATTGGCGCAGGCCGGTAAAACGGCTGTGCCGTGCGGAAACTACGGATTTCCGGTTTGTGCGGCTGCGGCACTTCCTGCGGTACCGGACTGGCTGGTGATGGAAGTCAGCTCGTTTCAGCTGGAAACGATTCAGGAGTTCCGCCCGGAAATCGGACTTTTAATCAACGTTCTGCCGAACCACCTTGACCGTCATGGAAGCATGGACGCTTACCGAGCCATGAAGCTTCGTCTGTTCGAAAATATGCAGGAACATGATGCGGCGATTGTTCCCTTTGATTTTTTCCAAACATTGGGAAAAACCGGTTCCAATGTTTGGAAGACGTTCGGCACGGAGGAGGGGGCGGACGTCCGGTATGTCGGCGGACGGGTGGGAGAAATCGACCTGAACGGTACGCTTTTTGCCAATGAGATTCTCGGTTCTGCCGGCGCGGCAGTGGCGGCGGTCTGCACGGCCTGCGGTATTCCGGAGTCGGCGGTTGAGGCCAGCGCCCGTGCGTTTGAGCCGCTTCCGCACCGTGCGGCACTGGTGGCGGAGATTGACGGGGTGAAGTATGTGGACGATTCGAAGGCCACGAATCTGGCCGCGATGTGCGCGGCGGTCAAAATGTGCTCTGGAAAGGTGCATTTAATCGCCGGCGGACGGGCAAAAGAGAAGGATTTCAGTTTGGCAAAAGATTTACTGGCGCAGCGGGTTTCGCACCTATATCTTATCGGGGAAGCATCGGGTGCGATGCAGGATGCGTGGGGGGACGCTGTTCGGTGTGTTTCCTGCGGAACGTTAGATGAGGCGGTGGTTGCCGCACAGAAGCAGGCAAAGTCCGGTGAAACGGTTCTTCTTTCACCTGCATGCACCAGCTTTGATCAGTTTCGCGATTTTAATGAGCGCGGCGATTGTTTCGCCGCAGCGGTGCGCGGGCTGATTGCAGAAAATGTGAGTGGATAAAAAGGCGGGTTAGTGGTGAAGGAGTTTATCATGAAAGTGAATGTTTCGGGTTTGCGGGTTTTTGCGATGCACATGATGGTGCTGGCCGGTTTTTCTTTGATGCAGGGCTGCACAACGGGCGATGCTCCGGTTCGCTGGCTTAACTGGCCATACAGCACACCCAAGGATGCACCGGTTGTTCTTCCGGCCGGACCGGATATTACCGATGTCGGACTTCTTCCTATGAATAGCTCGATGCCGGCCGTTGAATCTGCCATTCCATCTGCAAAAGTTCACACGGTACAGAAGGGTGAAACTCTTTCGTCGATTGCCTCTTCCTACGGCACATCCTGGAAAGCGCTGGCGGACTATAATGCTCTATCCAACCCCAACGTGCTGAAAGTCGGTCAGGAAATTAAGATTCCTGATGCATACGGCACCGTGACTCCGGTCAAGAAGCCCGCGCCGGTTTCCTGCCGTCCAGTTCCTGCGCCCATTAAGCAGGGAACCACATACACCATTCAGAAAGGTGATTATCTTTCCAGTATCGCCAAGCGCAGCGGTTTGACCGTTAACGAAATCAAACTGGCCAATGGACTGAAGAGCGATAGCATTATTGCTGGCAAGAAACTGTCGATTCCAAAAAAAGGCGAAGTGAAGGCGGTTGCTGCAGCCAAACCGATTCCGGCCAAAGCGGCCAATCCTGCGCAACCGGTCGCGACCTCTTCAATGCTTCCGGCTCCTGCACCGATCGTAGATGCGGCTCCGGCTGTTGAAGCGGCTCCGGCCGCCGCTCCGGTTGCTGTCTCCGCGAGTGCGCCGGTCTATGAACACGTTCTCTATCCCGGTGAAACGCTCGACGATGTGGCCCGCCAGTACGGTAGCTCACAGCAGGAAATCATGAAGCTGAACAACATCACCGATCCTGCCTCGGTCAAGCCCGGCACCAAGCTTCTGGTTCCGATTCCGGAATAGCGGGATGAACAAAAAAAGCGCCCTGCAACGGGCGCTTTTTTTATGCGATCCAAGATTCGGGTTGCGGGAGATGAACATAGTTTATATCTGTGTCTCGCATCCTGAATCCCGTATCTTTTTCTCAAATACGTATTACGCATTACTTATTATCTCCTTATAGTCCTCCCATGCAACGAACCATCAGAGTGCTGATTGCCGCCGTGCTTATTCTGGTCACGATTGGTGTAATCATGCTGTTTAGCGCCAGCATGGTGCGCGGGGATGCACAGTTTAATGACACCGCCTATTTCGTAAAACGTCAGGGCTTCTGGCTGGTTCTTTCTCTGATTGCCGCCGCCGTTTGCGCCCGTCTGGATTTGCGCTGGTTCCGCGTGGCCGCTCTTCCGCTGGCGGGAATTTTTGCGATCCTTCTGGTGGCGGTGCGCATTCCGGGTATTGGAATTTATATCAATGGCAGCTGGCGCTGGCTTCGCTTCGGCCCGTTCACCGTGCAACCGTCGGAGTTTGCCAAGATCGGCATTATTCTGGCTTTTTCCTGGTGGATATCCCGCCGCCGCCGCTACATGCACACCTTTAAGCGCGGACTGCTTCCGCCGCTGGCGGCGCTGGGGCTTTTCGCAGTCCTCTTATTGGTCGAACCCGATTTTGGCACAACGATTCTGGTTGGAATGGTCACGATGGTGCTGCTTTATGTCGGCGGAGTGAGGCCTTTTCATCTGTTTGGATTCGCCGGGGCCGGGCTGTGCGCCTTGGCGGTTCTGTTGCTGCATAATGAAAACCGGATGCGGCGTATTTTTGCATTTCTCGATCCGGAGAAGTATGAGCAGGGCGAAGCGTGGCAGTTGATTAACGGAATCAATGCGTTCGCATCCGGCGGAGCGTACGGGGTCGGCCTTGGCAACAGCATTCAGAAATATCACTACCTGCCGGAGTCACATACAGACTTTATTCTGCCGATTATAGGCGAAGAATTCGGGTTGGTTTCAACACTGCTTGTTCTGATTCTTTTTGTCGTTATTTTTATCTGCGGAATGCGCATCTCCGCGCGCGCATCCGATGATTTCGGCCGCTTCACAGCACTGGGGGTCACGCTGATGATTACCTTTCAGGCCGCGATCAATCTGGCCGTGGTCACGGGATGTATGCCGACCAAGGGGCTTGCGCTTCCTTTTATCAGTTACGGCGGCTCCAGCCTGCTCGTCTCATCAGCGATGATAGGCATGTTGGTGAACGTGGCGCACACGGCGCGTAATCCAAAAGTAAAAACCCGCACGGCATTGTTCAAGGATCGCCGCCGCACCGCTTGATGTTGAGCTTGTTTTGTAGGGAGGGGGCCGTGCCCCCGCCTGAATTCCGCGATCAAGGATCGCGGCTACAACTTTTTAAACCCTGTGGCGCAGGGTATGCACTGTGATTTCCGGCGGGCAGTTAAACCGTACGTCTACCGAAGAAGTTCCCGCTCCGCGCGATGTGTAGCCGGTCATTTCTTCAAAACTCCAAAGGCCGGAATGGCATTCGCGCGGACACTTGCTGTTGATGAGCAGTGGATGCCCGCCCGGCAGACAGATCTGCCCGGCGTGGGTATGGCCGCAGAGGTAGAGATTTACACCTGCAAAGGCGGCCTTGCGGCAGATCTCCGGAGAATGCGCCAGCAGGATTTTAAACTGCTCCTCCGGAACGCCCTCAAGTGCTTTGTCGAGGTTGTCGGTTTCGTAGTAGTGAGGATCATCCACGCCGGCCAGGCAGATTGTTTCGCCCCGGTGTTCCAGCGTAACATGCTCATTCAACAGCATCCGGATGCCGCCGGATTCCAGAACGGGAACCATTTCAATGCAGTCATGATTGCCGAGAATTGCATAGGTTTCTGTTTTGACGTAGCGCCGCAGTTCAACCATCCGATTTGCAGGCGTTTCATAATCCTCAAACGTGCCTTCGCGGAAATCGCCGGTGATGACACATGCGTCATATGTAAGCGGTTCTACCAGCTGAATCAAACGCTCAATCAGTTCGGGATTGCCGTCGATATGCGTGTCGCTGATATGCAGCAGACGGAACCCGTCAAACGCCTCCGGCAGGTCGGCGCAACGCAGCTCCTGAAGATTCACCCTCACGGCCAGCGCGTTGCGATGGCCGCGTTTATAAAGACCGGTGGCTTTCAGGATGTTACGAATGATGCGATGCAGCGTGCGGATATGCTCAATATGGAACCACACCTTGCCGCTGCCGAACAGCCGCGCCACATGGTGCGTCTGAATTTTCAGCCGTTGCGCCAGCAGAGGCCGCCCCAGCCGTTCTTCAAGCTGTTGATAGTCTGTTTCCGCCATTGAGAGTTCCTTTTGCGCCGACTATAGTCACAGCTCAATCGGCTTAAAAGATGAATACCGTCCGAAAAAAAGAGAATGATCGCCGGCTCGACGGACAGATCGAACGGGTTGTTTTCCGTAATGAGGAAAACGGCTATGCCGTTGTGCGCGTCAAAGTCCGCGGACACAAGGATCTCGTTACCGTCGTCGGCACCGTTTCGAGTGCCAATCCCGGCGAATGGCTGGCCGCCGACGGCGAGTGGATTTCCGACACGCACTATGGGCAGCAGTTCAAGGCCGAATCGATGCGGATTTCCCAGCCCGACACGCTCGACGGCATCAAAAAATTTCTCGGCTCCGGCATGATTCGCGGCATCGGCAAAGAATATGCCGAACGGCTGGTGCAGGCGTTCGGGCGCGACGTCTTCAACGTCATCGAAAACTCGTCCGCCAAACTGCTGAAGGTCGAAGGCATCGGCCCGGGCCGCCGCGCATCCATCCGCGCGGCGTGGGACGAGCAAAAGGGCATCCGCGAGATCATGAGCTTCCTTTTCAGTCACGGGGTCAGCACCGCGCGCGCCTTCCGGATTCAGAAAACCTACGGCGAGCGGGCCATCGAACTCATCCAGCGCGATCCGTACTGCCTCGCCCGCGACATTCACGGCATCGGCTTTCTGATTGCCGACGGCATTGCGCAGAAGCTCGGTATCGCCAAAGACTCCGAACTGCGCGCCCGCGCCGGAATTGAATATGTGCTGCAGGAACTGACCACCAGCGGCCACTGCGCCTGTCCACGTGGTGATCTGCAGGGCAAAACCGTTGAAATGCTGGGAATTTCGCCGGAGCAGATTAATGATTCGCTCGACTGGCTCATCAACGCCAAGCGGCTGATTCAGGACGAAGACCGACAGGGCCGTACACTGATTTACCTGCCCAAACTTTACTTTGCCGAATGGGCTTTCGCCAAGAAACTGACCGAACTCAATTATGGCAAACATCCCTGTCCGCCGATCGACTTTGAAAAGGCGCTTGAGTGGGTGCAGAAAAAAACCAAAGTCGATTTGTCCGAAAACCAGTGCGAAGCGCTGCGCCTCGCGGTGCAGGCCAAAGTTATGGTCATCACGGGCGGACCGGGCGTCGGGAAAACCACGCTCGTCAACTCCATCATTCAGGTACTGCGCGCCAAAAAGCTGACGGTCTCACTCTGCGCGCCGACCGGGCGCGCCGCCAAACGGTTGAGCGAAACCACCGGGCTCGAAGCCAAGACGATTCACCGCCTGCTGATGTTTAATCCCGGCACCGGCGGCTTCCGGCATAACGAAGACAATCCGCTCGAAGGCGATGTCTTGATTATTGATGAGTCCAGCATGATTGATCAGGTGCTTGCCTATCAACTGTTACAGGCTGTTCCGCAACGCGCCGCCGTCATTTTCGTCGGCGATGCCGACCAGCTTCCGTCCGTCGGGCCGGGGCGTGTTCTGCGCGACATCATCAGCTCCGGCGCGGTACCGGTTGTCGCGCTCACAGAAATTTTTCGGCAGGCGGCCGAAAGCCGGATCGTTATCGGCGCGCACCGCATCAATCACGGCCAGCTGCCTGAGTTCCCGGAAGAGGGCGACAAATCGTCCGATCTCTATTTTGTTGAAGCCGAGGAGGCGCAGAAAGCGATCAGCGTTATCAGCAAGATGGTCAGCGAATCCATTCCGCAACGGCAGGGCTTTAATCCGATTGATGATATCCAGATTCTCACGCCCATGCAGAAGGGCGAGCTTGGTGCGCGGAATTTGAATCAGGTCATGCAGGCACTGCTCAATCCGCACGGACGCGAAGTTGAACGCTTCGGCGTTCTGTTCCGCGAAGGCGACCGCGTCATGCAAACCGTTAACGACTACGACAAAGAGGTCTTCAACGGCGATTTAGGCCGCATCGTAGCCATCGACGAAGAACAGCGCGAAGTCGTGGTGAAGATCGACGATCGCCGCGTGAAATATGAATTTCGCGAGCTCGATGAACTGGTACACGCCTACGCCATCACTATTCATAAAAGTCAGGGCAGTGAATATCCCTGTGTCATCATTCCCGTTCACACCCAGCACTTTGTCATGCTTCAGCGCAGTCTGCTCTACACCGCCGTCACCCGCGCCAAAAAATTTGCTGTCCTCGTCGGTACGAAAAAAGCGATGGGCATGGCTGTCAGCCATGCCGACGCCCGCGAACGCATTACGACCTTGAAAGAGCGGCTACAAAGTCAAAAATGAAAACAACCATCAAATGGGGAGTCGCTATTATGATCTTTGGATTTCTGAGCAATCTGTTTTCGTGCGGTGCGGCGGAGAAGGTTGATCTTTCGGCGCTGGT
>JAQUXG010000260.1 GCA_028692515.1 Kiritimatiellales bacterium
GACGTGGCAGAAGCTGCATGTGCTCGGTGCCACCGGCGGCGGACGTTCCGACACCGAAGGAACGGTGGAGTTCATCGCCGAATTCATCGGCCCGCACGGCGCCGACCGCCATCATGAGCACTCGCTCTTCAAAAAAGTCCGCGGCAGCTGGTTTTACGCCGCCGCCATCTGAAAAACCGATTTTCGGCATTGTTGAATTGAAAACCAATCACTTACAAAGCATCATCCCTTTCATTTTTTGAAAGGAATCCATATGTCTCTGAAGAAAGCCTGCCTGTTTCTGCTTGGAGCGTCTCTGCTCAACGGATGTGCAACATATACTCCGCCAAACAAACCCTCGTCACAGTTGGCGCACATCGAAGAGTGGGATGGTGGTAATGCAGCCTGCATCGATATCGCAAAAATCAATGGGGTCAAAACCCCTGCGTCTACCGGGGAATTTTTCCCATCTACAATAAATCCTTTTACAAAGGATTTCTGGATTGATAATACGCGCGGCACAGAAATCTTCGCGATAGAACCCGGCCCTTGCACACTGGATTTATACTATTCCGCCGGGATCGCTTATGCTTACGGACAAGCCTCTTTTAATGCCCAGGCCGGACATTCATATGTCATACAGACCCAGAGTGAAGTAAGCGGAAGATGGTTAAAAAGAGAGTGGATCAAATTCTCTGTAATTGACAAAAAAGATATCAAAGCCAAACCGCCGAACCAGATTTAGCCCGTTAAGCCCGAATTACCAGCAGGTTCAGCCGAAGAAAATGCAATGAGAAAAACTAAACTGAAGTCTAAAACGGTTCGAGCCCTGCTCGGGATCTATACCCTTTTGCTTTTTACAGGTTGCGCCACCATCTCTGAGGACAATGTCGCAAAACAAACAGGGATTCCGGCGCAATCCATCCGGACAGTCGCCAAGTGTTCATATACAGCAACAGATGCAGGAAGAACTTCGGGCAGCAGCTCATACGGGATATTTGTCCTAACCGACCACTCAATCTGCATCTACAATGCACTGGACGTTTCAAAGATATCCGGGAATCCAGTTTATAACCTTGGATTTCAAGAACTGGACAGCGTAGCTGTTGCATCATACGCGCTCGTAAAGCAACTGCAGTTTTATCAGGGCCCCCGGGTTCTCGCAGTGACGCTTTGGAATCAATTTGAACTCCCAGATAAGGAAAAAGCGACCCAGGTGCATGATTACATGACAAAACAAGGGCTCACCTCACGACCCAATTGCGAAGTCATCTTCATGGGAGCCCCAAACGCAACCTATTGATATTAAACGCAGGGTGTAAGCACTGACTTTGCTGGCGCGCGTTGAAGCAAGGAGAATGACCGTGAAAAACCCGATGGATCGACAGCTCGAAAAGAAACTTCCGGATCGGGCGGTGGCCATCGGGCGCGAAGGCAATGTCGCCGCATTTTTTGGTCTCTAATGCCGTGCCAATGACCCCCTCGCCCCCAGAACCGGTTTTACAGGTTGTCTTTGGGTAAGAAGATTGAACCAGACGCCAAAACTAACACCCTCGACATTCGAGCCAAATCAACAAAGCTGCTGTACCCTCTCAACATATCCCTCGATATCGCATTTGCGTTTGAGGCCGGCGGCGTTCATATAGCGCGTTTTTCCAAAGATTGGACGCTCCGCCCAGGCGGTGTCGTGCTTGCCGAAGACCCAGGCGACTCCGGCGTAGGAGTTCGGATTGCGGCCATCCAGAAAATATTTGTTGTTGATGACCAGTAGCGTTTCGAACGCCCGTTCGGGCGACGGACTCCATTCCAAAATCTTTTTTCCCCAGTACATTCGCATATAGTTATGCATGAAGCCGGTGACGCGCATTTCGGTCATGGCCGCATTCCAGTATGGATCGTGCGTCTGCGACTGCTCCAACTGTTCCCGCGTATAGAGAAATTCCCGTTTGTCTTTGGCGTGATTTTTGAGCGTCAGTTTCGCCCAGTCGGGCAGACAGGAAAATCGGTCGTAGTCCGGCGTGAACCAGACAAAGTTCATCGCCAGCTCACGGCGGACAATGAGCTGCTCCAGAAACCGGCTCTTTGGATCGGCCTTCTGAATTTCAAGCGCGATGTACAGCGGCGAAATCTGTCCGAAGTGCAGATAGGGACTGAGCATCGAAACATCGTCGGTCTGCGGCTGGTTGCTGTGCTTTTCATAAACCGCGAGGCTCTCGGCGATGAATTTTTTGAGCCGCTTCTTCGCCTCTGCTGTTCCGCCCTTAAATCTTCCAAGATCTGGAAATTTTCTGAAATCCGGCCTCGCCGGTTCCAATGTTTGCCAGCCGCTTGCGAGTGCAAGCGAGCGACGCGGGAAAAATTGGCATCCATTGGCGTGAATCCGCGGTTTTACCTTTTCCACCGGTTGCAGAAATTCGTCGAGGCGTTTCAACAGCTTAGGTCGAATGGTGCGCGCCATGTATTCGGCATGATCGCTGGCGGTTTCGACCGGTACAACGACATCGCTCTCAATTTCAACGACTTCGCAGTCGGCTTCTTCGGCGACGCGCGCGCGCCATTCGGCCTGATGGCGCAGGTAGCCCATGTCGCAGACGATGAGCGCGGCGTCTTTGCCCGCCTTGAGCGCAACGTCCGCCGGATGGCCGCGCCCGATGAATGCGCCGATGCCGCGTTTTTCCAATGTTTGGAAAGTTTCTTCCAAGCCTTGGAGCATGAAGGCGACATGGCGCTCCGTGGCTTCGGGATAGTTATCCATGAGGCCGAAGACGACGGCGACGGGCAGTTTCAATTCGTTGGCGCGAGTGATCGCGTATTCGAGTGCGTGGTTCCATTCGGCGCGCTGGCTTTGCTGCATCCAATACAAAACAAACCCGCCGGTTTTCCGGACGGGTTTGTCGTTGAGTGGATGAATGCGAGAAGGATGAATCATTTTTTGCCGTAGTGCTTGAACATCATTTTCAGATCTTCGAGCAGGCTCTGAAGGTCTTCTTCGTGTTCGACTTCCT
>JAQUXG010000261.1 GCA_028692515.1 Kiritimatiellales bacterium
GAACATCATGAGGCAGTAATACTTCTGCGCGACATCGGACAGGTTGGTTTTGAACAGGCCGTTGTCGTCCCAGTGCTGCTGCCACTTCGGTTCAATTTCAGAAAATGGGTATTTCTCGTTCATTATTATTTCCTCTCCGCCCGGTCGGGGACCGGGCCTACAGAAGCGGATTCGAAAAACTGTAGGCCGCGTGCCTCACGCGGCGTTTCAACAACCCGCACAGACTACGGATTCCGGCGGATTTTCCAAGCATTGGATAACAGAGAAGTTGGAAAGCGTAGACGCGGTGTCCTCACCGTGTTTGGTCCGGCCGAGAAAACGCGGTGAGGACACCGCGTCTACGTTAAAGCCAGAAAAGAGGCATCCTGCCGTATTCCGAACACACAGAGCAGGCTTGTTTCCTTGTCAGCCTCTTTTTGACTTCGTAATGTGTCCGCAAAGCAAAAGGTTTTTATGAAACACAAAAGTTTATTGGTCGCGCTACTTGTTGGGTTGGTTTGTATGCCGTTTACGAGTCGCGGGGAAGATATTGCTGAATTGCGGCAAAAAGCCGAGCAGGGCGATGCAAAGGCGCAGGTTTATCTGGGCTTTATTTATGCGAAGGGCGAAGGAATTCCTCGGGATATGAAAGAAGCGGCGAAGTGGCTTCGCTTGGCTGCTGAACAGGGCAATGCAAAGGCACAGTGTGCTCTCGGAATGGCTTATACAGAAGGCCGGGGCGTTTCGCAGGATTACAAAGAAGCGATAAAATGGCTTCGTTTAGCTGCGGAGCAAGGCGAAGCAGAGGCGCAATGTAATTTAGGTAATTTTTATTATATGGGCACAGATGTTGAGCAAGATTGTACAGAGGGAGCCAAGTGGTTTCGTCTTGCTGCAGAACAGGGAGATGAAATTGCGCAGTGCTCTTTGGGAGTAGCTTTTGCTGAAGGAAGAGGCGTTGAGCAAAATTATGAAGAAGCTATAAAATGGTCCCTCTTGGCGGCAGAGCAGGGAAGTGCCAAGGCACAATACAATCTAGGCGCAGCTTATTATTTAGGTAGCGGAGTCTCGGTGGATTACGCGCAAGCGTACGCTTGGTTTAGTTTAGTTGGGCCGCGGGCGGAGATGGCGCGAGCAACAGTTTTGAAAACTATGACTCCCGAGCAGATCGCCGAGGGCAAACGGCTTGCGGAAGAGTATGCCAAGAAATATTTGAAATAGGCCCGCGTTCCAAACATTGGAAAAGCTGGACGCAAAAGTTCCAATGTTTGGAAACTTTTGCGTCGGGCCCCCGTGGCGCGCTACATGACTTTGATGAGTTCGGTGTCGTTCCCATCGAAGATGGAGGCTTCTATATGTATTGAAAATTCGGTTTACAAGACCGACTTTTCAGGGTAAAAGACTGGCATGATTGAGCGAAAAAAAGAGCTGGATGAGCTGAACGGGTTGTTGCAGAGGCACCGTGTCGTCGGAATGATCGGGGCGCGGCAGGTCGGTAAATCCACGCTGGTGGAAGAATATCTTAAAACCTGTTCGGAGCCAGCGCACACATTCGATCTGGAAAATCCGGATGATATGGCGCGGCTGACTGAGCCGATGCTGGCGCTCAAGGGGCTTCAAGGTATTGTGGTGATCGATGAAGTCCAGCGTTACCCTGATCTTTTTCCCGTTTTGCGGGTACTGGCTGACCGTAAGCCGAATCCGGCCCGGTTTCTGATTCTGGGCAGTGCTTCGCCGGAACTGTTAAAACAGAGTTCGGAAACACTGGCCGGACGGATTTTTTATCACGAACTTGGCGGGTTTTCTTTGGGGGAGATTGGCGCCGAAAATGCCGATAAGCTTTGGCTGCGCGGCGGACTGCCGCGATCTTTCCTTGCGCGGACGCAAAGAGAGAGCTTTGAGAACCGGACGGGATATATCCGGACTTTTCTTGAAAAAGATCTGCCGCAACTCGGCGTCAGTGTGAGTTCCGTCACGATGCGGCGTTTCTGGACTATGCTGGCGCACTATCACGGGCAGACGTGGAACTCATCGGAACTGGCCCGGTCATTTGGTGTCGCGGATACGACGATTCGGAATTATCTCGATCAACTCACCTCGGCGCTGGTGGTTCGTCAAGTGCAACCGTGGTATGAAAATATTTCCAAACGGCAGGTGAAGTCGCCGAAGGTGTATATTACCGACAGCGGAATTTTACACGCTTTACTCAATTTACCTGAACGGGCCGATCTGGATGCGCACCCTAAATGCGGAGCCTCTTGGGAAGGTTTTGTGATGGACCAAGTCGTTCGTCACTTAGAGGCTCGGCAGGAAGAATGTTTTTTCTGGGCGACTCACGCCGGAGCCGAGCTGGATATGCTGGTTGTTCGCGGACGAAATCGCTACGGCTTTGAGATTAAGCGCACTAGTTCTCCAAAGATAACTTCATCGATGCGCCATGCGTTTGAAGACCTCAAGCTAACTCGGCTTGATGTTCTTCATGCCGGGGATAACACCTTTCCGCTGGCCGAAAAAATCCGCGCGGTTTCTGTGCAACGGTTGCTGACAGATATTGATCCGCTTTAAAGGTCGGGCGAATATCAAGGCACCATGGCGCGCTGCATGACTTTGATGAGTTCGTTGTCGTTTTCGTCGCGGTAGGGCGTGAGGTCGAGATTGGAGGGGACTTTGGTGATTTTTTCGGAGTCGGCCTTTTTAATCCACTGCTGCATAAAGTTGTCGTATTCCCTCCATTCGAGTCCGGCGGCGCGGACGGCCGCTTCTTCGGCGCGCAGGGCGATCTGGTGGGCGTGCTGATAATGCAGGTTCCAGGTGTCGATCATCGCTTTTTCGGTTGCTTCGTGAAGGATCAGAAACCGGTCGACTTCGTGGTGATGCCCGGCCTTCTCCTGTTCAGATTTGTTCGGAGCCTACATCTTCCTGACGGAGTTTTCCCCGCGAATCTGCACGAATTTTCACGAACAGGTTTCTTATTCGG
>JAQUXG010000262.1 GCA_028692515.1 Kiritimatiellales bacterium
ATCACCACTTCGGGATGAAGATATTCGAGCTGGAGCCGCACCGGGCGGGCCGGATCGCTGTTCAGGAATGGAATGTTCTCATAGGCTTTCAGCGGATTTTTCATTTTCGAGCTCCTATTCCGGCCGTCGGATGGTGAAGAAGGTGACATCATCTTCAACCAGATTGACGATGGCGCAGGAGGGATGCATTCCCCGCCCGGCAGAACCCGGATTGACGACCCGGGTTCTTTCAATCTGATCGTTGCGGCGAGTGTGCGAATGGCCGAAAAAAACGTAGTCGTACGTATTGGACTGCACCAGCGCCTCAAAGTGCGCTTCGTCATCGCTATGTAGAACCGCAATCTTGCGGTTGGCAAGCGTCAGATGGGCCACCCGACCCATCAGGTTGACTCCTGGAACCTCTTCGAAATAGTCCATCTCATGCTGGATATCACAGTTGCCCAGCACGGCATAGATGGGGATGTCCAGTGCATCGAACAGAGCCGCCATTTCGGTGAGAACCATGTCCGAGCCAATGTCGCCGCAATGGATGACCGCATCCACCGCACGAAAAATAAATTCGCGGGAGGCAGCGAGCGCGAGGTCCACCTGACCGTGCGTGTCGGATATGATGCCAATTTTCACCTGTTATGTCCCTTCTCTTTAGTTCTTGGCACTGCAAATTGAGTGTTTATATTAGCGGGATTCGCAACCAATGCGAGCGGAGATTTTGAAATGAAGAGTGTAAAAGTTATTGGGGCGGGCGGATACGGCGGCGTGGGAATCACCGAACTGCTGTTAAATCATCCTGAATTCAAGGTCGACTGCCTGGTCGCCGCCACAGAAACCGGCATGAAGATGAGCGATCTTTATCCCCATCTAAAAGGCTTTTGCGACGAAATGGTCCGGACGCCTGACGATCCGAAGGCACAAGAAGCCTACGATGCAGTGTTCTTCGCCACACCCGATGGAGTCGGCATGCAGACCGCTGCCGGCGAGCTGGCCAAAGGGGCTCATGTGGTAGACTACAGCGGCGATTTCCGGTTCACCACGCCGGAAAAATACAAAGCCTATGCCACCTTTATCGGCAAAAACCCGCTTCATGCTGCGCCGGGACTTCTGCCGCAGACGGTCTATGGCCTTTCGGAACTCCACTCGTTTGGTGCGGATCAGAAACTGGCGGGAAACCCCGGCTGTTTCGCGGTGAGTTGCATTCTCGGACTCGCTCCGGCGGCGGCGGCAAAGCTGTTTGATCCGAAAAGCGTGATCTGCGACTGCAAAACCGGCGTCTCCGGCGCGGGCAAAAAACCGGCGGCCACCTTCCACTATCCGGCGCGGTACGAACAGATCAACGCCTACAAACTGGCCGGACACCAGCATATGGTGGAAATCGAGCAGGAGCTGAGCGAACTGGCGGGCGAACCCATCCAAATCACCATGACCGCTCAGGTGATTCCGCTCTGCCGGGGGATCCTTTCCTGTCTTTACGCCAATCTGAACGAAACGATGACCGCGAAACAGGTCATAGAGGTTTACAAGACCTTCTACGCCGACAAACCGTTCGTGCGGATTTTTGACAGCAAAGCCAATATCGGCACGGCGCAGGTCAGCGGAACCAATTTCTGTAACCTGATCGTCGATGTCGATGAGCGGAACAACCGGTTACGGGTGATCTCGCACATCGACAATCTGATGAAAGGACAAGCCGGCAACGCGTTGCAGAACATGAATCTGATGTTCGGGTTCGACCCGATGCTCGGGCTCAACTTCCCCGGACGCTGTCCGTAAGAGTTACGATATGATTAAACACATCCATCGCGGGCTCTGGCTGGCAGCCGGTGCGGCATTCACACTGCTGGGCATCATCGGCCTGCTTCTGCCGGTTGTCCCGCAACTCCCGTTTTTTCTCGCGGCACTCCTTTGTTTTATGCGCTGCTCAAAACGACTTAACGGCTGGATGGAAAAACAGCCGTGGTTTATCCAGCTCCGGAAACGGTTTAAAAAGCTGCGGAATCCGTGGCTAAGTCTGCGCTGAAAGCCGTTGTCGGCGTGAAATTGTTCCGCTAGACTGCCGACATTTATGGACCCGAAACTACTACTCTTCTCTGCCGCGTTTCTGCTCGGAGTGCCCCTGCTCATTCTAGCCGGACTGGTCGTGCGTCCGTTCCGGAAAGTGCTGATGTTTCTGATGTGCTTCTCGCTCTGCTATCCGGAAACCTTAACGATTAACTTTATGTCGCGCGAATCCTACCGCATGGCCACCCGCGGATTCGAGCTGGGGCTGTTCGACCTGTGCGCCGTGGCCCTGTTCTTCATTCTGGTCATCCAGCCGCGCGGCCACCGCTTCCGCTGGTTCCCGCCGCTGACCATCGTCTACGGCATTTATATTTTATTCGGGCTCGTCTCCTGGCTGATGGCCCCCGGAAGCATTCCGGTTCCGGGCGACGTCTATGCGGCCAACACTGCCGGTGGATATGAGTTTTACAGCAATTTCGAAACCGGACTCTATCCGCTGTTCGAGCTCAGTAAAATTATCCGCGGAGGATTCGCCTATCTGGTAACCGTCAACTTTCTGAAAGACGAGGAGCATTTCCGCTCACTGCTCGGCTCACTTCTGGTCGTTGCATTTATTATCACCATCGAAGCGCTCATCGACCGCTACATCAAAGGCTACAACCGGGTCTCCGCTACACTCGGCCATCCGAACAGTCTCGGCACCTTCATGGGAATGATGGGCACCCTGATGTTCGGCGTGGCACTCTTTCGAACAACGTTCCTGTCCAGCGGAACCTTCGCCATCGCCACCGCCGCATCGATGGTTTCCGTACTGCTCACCATCTCGCGCGGCGCGCTCTCCGCGTTCGTACTGGGAATCTGGCTGGACGTCTCCTCGCTCTTCCACCGCTATCTGAACATCAAAAACTTAACCATTCTCTTCTTCGGCTCGCTGGTCGCGCTCGGCTTCTTCTTTATAG
>JAQUXG010000263.1 GCA_028692515.1 Kiritimatiellales bacterium
AAAATGAATCGCTACCGGTGCGTAGCGCGGCGGATATTTCCATTCGCTGTTACTTGCGTCTGTCGTTGAAAGATCAGCCCGATGTCATCGCGCAGGTTGCGCACGTGCTGGGTAAAAACCAGATCAGCATCGCGTCGATCATGCAGAAAGAGCAGAACGCGGGCGAACAGGTTCCGGTGGTGTTTCTGACCCACAAGGCGCTGGAAAAGAATTTCGCCGCTGCGATGGAAGAGATTGAACAGCTGAATGTTGTCGACGGAAAACCCGTCCGCATGGCTATTGAGGATTTTGAATAGAGACTAACCACTAAAAGAACAGCCTCCTGATTTTCGTGTGGTCTGTGTATTTCGTGGTTTAACGAGGGTTTATAAATGAAAGTAGTGAAATTCGGCGGGTCATCCGTCGCGAACGCAGAACAGATTTCTAAGATTATCAGTATCGTCACAGCTGACGCCGACCGCCGCATCGTGGTGGTGTCCGCGCCGGGAAAACGTAACAAAGCCGACACCAAGGTCACTGACCTGCTGATCGCGCTGGCGAATACTGTGATCGCCGGAAAAGATTTTAAAACCGACCTGAAAGCGGTGGTTGATCGCTACGCTGAAATTCAGCGCGACCTGAAACTTTCGGACGCAGTCGTTAAAACCATTGAAGCGGATCTGCGCGGACGTATCACGGGTCGCAATGCAAACGATCTTCAGTTTATGGATGCGATGAAAGCCGCTGGCGAAGATTGCAGCGCCCGGGTCATCGCCGAGGCGTTTACCAAAGCCGGATTTCCCGCCAGCTACGTTAACCCCGGCGACGCGGGGATGTTTTTGAGCGATGACTTTGGCAACGCACAGGTTCTCGCGGAGTCCTATCCGAGACTGGCAGAACTCAAAAAGATCAAAGAGATTGTGATTTTTCCCGGCTTCTTCGGCGTCACCAAAGGCGGCGATGTGGCGACCTTTCCGCGCGGCGGATCGGATATCACCGGCGCGATTCTCGCGGCGGCGGTTAAGGCTGATGTTTACGAAAACTTCACCGACGTGGACTCGGTTTGCTCCATGGATCCGCGCATCATTGATAATCCGCCCGCCATTGACTGCATGACCTATCGCGAAATGCGCGAACTTTCCTACGCGGGATTCGGTGTGTTCCATGATGAAGCGATTATTCCGGCTGTTCAGGCCAATATTCCGATCTGCATCAAAAACACCAATAACCCTTCGGCTCCCGGTACGATGGTGGTGCCAAAGCGCGCGCGTGGCGAACGCACCGTCGTCGGCATTTCCAGTGCGCCCGGCTTTTGCAGTGTTTACATCGACAAATACATGATGAACCGCGAAATCGGTTTTGGCCGCCGCCTGCTCCAGATATTGGAAGACGAAAAAATCTCTTTCGAACACACGCCGTCAGGGATCGACAACATGTCAGTCATTCTGGCCTCGGCCAATCTTCCCTCCGCAAAAGAAGAGAAGGTGATTGCGCGTATCCAAGCCGAGTTAAAGCCGGATGCGGTTATGGCTGAACATGGGCTGTCCTTGATTATGGTGGTCGGCGAAGGGATGCATTATACGCCCGGTATGGCAGCTAAGGCCACGCAGGCCATGGCCGCGAATGGTGTGAACCTCGAAATGATCAACCAAGGTGCCTCCGAAATCAGCATGATGTTCGCCGTCAAAGACGCCGACCGCGAAAAAGCCCTCCGCGCCCTTGGCACCGCCTTTTTCGGAATCTGATTTTTCCAATGCTTGGAACTTTTTAAAATGACCCAGGCCTTCAGTCTTTCGGCAAGGAGTAGCTCTGGTAGATTGGTGAATTCACCTGCATTTTTCATAGATAATTTGAATTGCTCTGTGTCGCGCGTCGGACTTATGCGGGATCTTTGATTGTATCGCTCGTGATGAATTCAATTTTCTGTAGTGATTGATTAAAAAACCGCCGCCGGATGAGGGCGACGGTTTCGAGTTTCCAATGTTTGGAACTTATTTTTCCGGTACAGACTCGGGCTTCTTTTCTTCCTGCATTTTTCCGAGGAATTCGGGCAGATCGAGACCGACCTGTTTGGCGAGTTCGTGCATGGGGGGCAGAGCGCCCATGAGGCGTCCGCCGAGTCCGGCCATGCCGCCTTCTTTGCCGCCGCCGTCCCAGACGATGATTTTTTCGATCGGCAGATCCTGAATGGCCTGTGCCTGAATCGATGCGATTTCCTGCAGTTTTTCAATCAACAGCAGCGAGGCGGCCTGACTGGCAGTATTGCAGGCGGCGACGAGCGCTTCGTACCCTTTGGCTTTTCCATCGAGGATGGCCTGTACACCGGCGGCTTCGGCGCGCATCTTGGCCAGTTTCCCTTCGGCTTCCCCTTGCGCAATGCGGATGGAACGCTGTTTTTCGGCTTCGGCGGCGATAATGGTCTGTTCTTTTTCAGCTTCGGCCGGAACGACGATGGTGGCGCGCAGACGAGCGGTTTCACGTTCGGCGCGGGCTTCTTCCGCTTTCTTTTCGGCGACTTCCTGAGCGACACGAATGGCACCGTCAGCTTCGCGGGAAGCGGATTCGGCACGATTGCGCGCTTCCTGTTCGGCAACGTGCTGATTGGCTTCGTAAGATGCCTTTTTGGCGCGCGCTTCGGTTTCGCCCAGTGCGGCTTCCGCGTCGAGTCCAGCGCGTTTGGAGCGTCGTTCGCGGTCGGCAGTGGCTTCACCGATTTCTGCTTCGGCGAGTGCGGCGGCGACGGCGACGCGCTGGTCGCGCTCGCGGATGGCTACGCCGGTTTTCCCGAGTTTTTCCTGTTCTGCGACATCAATGAGCGCCTGGTTGATGGCTTCGGCGGCAGCCTGACGGCCAAGAGCTTCGATGTAGCCGGATTCGTCGCCGATATCGCGAATGTTGACGTTGATGAGGTAGAGGCCGATTTTTTCAAGCTCGCCGGAGACGGCTTCATTCACTTTGCCAAGGAAGGCC
>JAQUXG010000264.1 GCA_028692515.1 Kiritimatiellales bacterium
GTTGGAAAACACCTTATTTCCCGCGCGGCGAGAGCAGATCAAAAATGACGTTTAGCTTTTTGATGTCGAGCGCACGGAAGTCGGAAACATCTTCTTCTTTAACCAGCCGGAATATGCGGATGCAGACAAGAAAGAGAAGCATGTAGAGCCCGCCGAGCGCGAAGAGCGTGACAATATTAATCCAGCGGATCTCGAAGGTTTGCAAAAGTTTCCAATGGTTGGAAATCAGAGTGAGTCCGCCCGCCAGCGCGAAGAGCGGCAGGCTCATGCGCAACAGGTAATTCGTCGGGAAGAAAATGCCGCCGATGATTTTTTTAACAACCGTCAGGCGAATCGGCGCGGAGATCAGGAAGGTTCCGGCGACAGCCAGCATCCCTCCCCAAACGCCGAGGTTTAAGTGGACGATCAGCCACCAGTCGAGAATCAGGTTGATGACGATCTGCAGAATCATAACCGGCAGCGTGGCCATGACAGCCTCTTTGGCTTTGATAGCCATGGAGAGCGGCGTGGAAATCGTGGAGAGCAGATGGATGATGCAGAAGCCGGAAGCGATGACGCCCGCCAGCGCCATCTGCTCGCCATAAACCATCACCACGGCGGACGGCGCGAAGAAAAAGCCGAAGACAGCCAGCGGAACGGTAAAAAGAATGGTCATTTTATAATAGGCTTTGATGAGCTTGCCGAGGCAGTTCGGGTCTCGGCTGTAGGCTTCGGCGAAGCCGGAGGTGAAGAGCATATGAAGCGAGTCGGGAATAAAGAAGATGACCATCGGAGGAAGTGAATAGCCAAGGTCATAAGCGCCGATGACGGCCGGCGTGACGGTGAGGCCGAGAAAAAAAATCTCGGTATATTTCATCATCATCATGCGTACGACGGTGTTGCTGAGGATGGCGGCAGAATACTTCGCCGTGCGGCGTTTGCCGATACCGTACGGCGGCGAGCGCCAGCTAAAGCTGTAGATGTGACGGAACATAAGCCATGCACCAAGAATATAGACCAGCGCATAGGAGAGAACTTGCGACCAGATAGCAGAGCCGACCGTCGGAACGGTGCGCAGCATCGTAAGAATCAGGCCGAGCCAGAGCAGTCCGCGAGCCAGAGTGAGCAGCGAAATGTTTTTTGTGCGGAAGAGCGAGGTTTCGATCGCCGAGACATTTTCCTTGAGCAGACTGAACCCGATCAGCAGACCGGTCAGAAGCAGATAGTGACTGAAGTCAATATGGAACCAGCGGTTCAACCACGGCTTAAAGAGGACAAAGAGCAGTGTGACAAATACCGTGGCGGCTCCCTGCAAAGCAAATGACTTCCAGAGAAACCGCTTCAGTCCGGCCGCGTTACGCTGCACCACCAGTTCGGGCACGAAACGAAACAGAGCGGCGATCAGCCCAAGTCCGCAGAAAACGCCAGCCCACTCCGCAAGATTCATGCAGATGGCATAGATGCCGTACGATGTGCTGCCGAGCAACCGCACCACCAGCACGGAAATCGCAAAATAGACGAAGAAGAGGATCGCCTTGCTGGCGACCATCCAGGGAATGCCGGAAACGGCCTCGCGGGCGAAAAAGGCTTCCTTTTGCACATTCGTTGCTGCCTGTTCGTTCGGTTCCATAAATTAACGGTATGTTTTTTTTCTGAGTCCATGGACGGTGCGCCGGATCAGGCGTTCAATTTCAAAAGTCATCGCATGAATGCGGCA
Organism: Kiritimatiellales bacterium; assembly: GCA_028692515.1. Classification (GTDB taxonomy): domain Bacteria; phylum Verrucomicrobiota; class Kiritimatiellia; order Kiritimatiellales; family Tichowtungiaceae; genus Tichowtungia. Next base: position 1,697 of record JAQUXG010000264.1, read on the forward strand.
AAACATTTTGTTCTTTCGTTGCAGGAACCACGGCGTGGCGGGCAGAAACCAGCCCTGCCCCTCTGCCCATTCCAGTAATTCAACCACCCTATCAAAATATTCCATGTTGCGCAAAAGCCAGCGTTGCCATGGTTTTGGGCGCCCGCCGAAATGAATCACCGCGCAGGCCGGATCGCGATCCATCACATAGCGCTTGATCGCCGGCGGCCCTTCCGAAAAGGCCAGCATAGAACTCATCACCGCTTCATCGAGCAGAAAATAGGCGAAGCTGCGGTCGTTCACCACACCGGCAGCGGAATCAACGGGTATCACCTTCCGGATCTGTGCGTCCCATCGGCGAATGAAATCAAGGTGTTTCCGATGCACCGCAAAACAGTGGGCATTACACGAGGTATTGATCGCTGGCGTCAATCGCTCGCCGACATCCTTGCGCCAGACTTCCAGCACCTTGCGCGGCAGGGTTCCGGTTTTTTCGTCACGTGCATAGCGTTTTTTGAACAGATAGGCGATTTCCTCTGCGGGTCTCATCCGGATCTGTAATCCCTCTCCGCTCGCGTCGATCAGCGGCGTAATGTTGCCGGTCACAATGCAGTCTGAATCAATCCAGAGAATCAGATCCGTCTCCGCCGTCAGAATCGCCGCAGTTTTCTGATAAACGATGTTCCGGTGGTTGGCCTCATCCGCCGCCCTGAACAGCGTCACCCCTCCCACCTGATGCAAAAGCGCACAATCCACCTCGCCCAGATTATGTGTCACCACATGAATCGGCAGCTGAACCCCGTGGCGGCGTAAAGAGAGAAGCAACAGATAGGTGCCCCAGACAAAGTTGTGATCGCAGGCGGTAACAATAGTTTTACTGCTCATGCGCGTGTCGTTTCCGATGATTTCCCGTTCAATAAGTGCTTGTGCCCCTGACCGGTTGTGGCAACAATCCGAAGGTATGAAAAAAGCCGGTGTGATTGCAAATCCTAAACGTCCGCACGCCGCTGACATCTTCGACCGCCTTGCCCGCAAAGCGGCAGATCTCGGACTTAAACTGTTTGCCGACAAGCAGACCTCCGGCTACCTGCCCGCTGCCACCATTCTGGAATTTGACCAGTTTGCAAAAACGGTCGATGTATTGCTCGCACTCGGCGGCGACGGCACCGTGCTTTTCTGCGCGAAACTCCTCAACGGCGCCGACGTTCCAATCCTTGGAATCAATCTGGGAAGCCTCGGCTTTCTCACCGGAGTCGGC
>JAQUXG010000013.1 GCA_028692515.1 Kiritimatiellales bacterium
CGATGGTAAGCACGATCCCGGCAATACCGGGAAGTGTCATGACGGGCAGTCCGGCCGAGGCACCGGATCCGGCGGAGAACAGGCCGAGAATGCCGGAAGAAAACCACATGCCGAAGGGAAGAAGGATCATCAGCATGAGCAGCGCGATATCCGCGATGACCCCGGCAAGCAGATAGTAGGCGGCCATGAAGACGAAAACGGAGATGCCGCCATAAATACAGGCGCGCATACCGCTGGAGATGGAGTCTTTTCCAAGCGTCGGATCAACCGTGCGCTCTTCAACAATGGTGACAGGCGCAGGCAACGCACCGGCGCGCAGGACGTTGACCATTCGGGTACAGTCATCCACGGTGAAACTACCGGTGATCTGGGCGTTGCCGCTATAGATGGCGTCTTGAATGGTCGGTGCGGAATACAGCTTGCCATCAAGGATAATGGCAAGACGACGACCGACCTCACCTGGATTGTTATCACCGCGCGGAGCGTAAGCGGCGGTGACTTTACCGAAGCGCTCGGCACCGTCTTTGTTAAAGGAGAGTCCGATATAAGGACGGTTGATCTGGTCGTAGTCAACCCGGGCATCTTTGAGCGCTGAACCGGTGAGCTGTTTGCGCACTTCGATGTAGGCCGGCTTATAGACGGTGGAACCGTCCCGCAGCGTGTCTTTTTCGAGCATGAAGTCGGCGCCGCGTTTGCCGCCGAAACGCTTGAGTTCTTCCCAAAAGGCACGGTCCATTGCTTTATCGGACAGCGCCGCGCGGTCACGCACGTAATAGGACTCATTGCCCGAACGCACGATGCTGAATCCAGACGGAGTCAGTCCTTCTGAAAACAGTTCGTTGACCCATGCATCGCTTTCGGTGTGCACCAGGCGGAATTCAAGAAACGCCACACTCATGATCGAGTTTTTGGCTTCAGCCCGCTTGGCGGCATCCACACCCGGCAGACGGATGACAATGCGATTGTCGAGCAGCGGATAGATTTCCGGCTCGGCGATACCGAGGCCGTCCACACGACTGCGGATCACTTCCAGTGCCACACTCTGTGTCGCTTTAATATCCGCTTTGACAGCGGCTTCCAGTGCGTCGCCTTCCAGCGTTTTGTCTTTTTCAAGAACGTTGTCGCGAACCGCATTGGCATCCACTTCCACGGTAAAGCTCGTTCCGCCCTTGAGGTCGAGACCGAGTTTAACTTTTTGTTTAAAAGGAGTTACCAAAGCGAGAGACCAGACAGTCAGCCCGGCCAGCAAAAGCCATTTCCACATCGCATTTTTATTCATATCGGATCTTCCAGCGGGTTAAGCCTGCACTTCAGAGGGAAGATCCCCCTTCTCTTCCAAAACCTGTGATACGGCCGATTTAAGAACCTCAATTTTTGTATTTTCGGCAATCCGCACAATCAAGGTTTTTTCTTTCACACTGGCAATCTCGCCAATGATTCCGCTGGTGAGCAGAACGCGAACTCCGCTCTTCACGGATTCAACCATCGCTTTGCGTTCTTTTTCGCGGCGGCGCTGCGGACGGATCATTACAAAGTAAAAGATAGCGACCATAAAAACCATCCAGCCGATGGTGAACCCCGGTGAGGTCTGTCCGGCTTGACCGTTAGCGCCCGCAGGCGAAGCCATGGCAATTGTCTGTAAAAACATACTTTTCTCCCTTACTTTTTCACAAAAAACACGAAGGCGACATGCTAGAGTCCGCCCCTGTCCTTGGCAAGCCAGAATCCCGCTGTTCAGTCGTTTGTTGCCAGATCGTCATAAAAGGCGGCTAGAAAGCCCATAGAGTATATCTGCGTTATCAAACTTAATGCAATTCCAGACCCGAAATGTACGGTAAATGCTGCGATAATCCCTAAAGCTCCGCCCAAAGCCATAAGAACTATTACAACCAGCATGTGAACAATCATCCATCCGATTATTAACAGCACCAGAAGCATCCAAGCCTTAAAGAGCCGACCATAGTTTTTTTGTATCAAGCGGAAGCCCTTTTTGATCGCCGCAAGAACTCCTGCAGACGGGTTATCAATAAATGCAAAAAGGATCATGCTGTGCCGGAAAAATATAAACAGTGTAATCAACCCGACAACCAGCATCAGCGCTAGGATTTGTGTAAAAAGAACTCCAGAAAAAGACTCAGAGGCGAAAGGAGTAATTTTAGAATACAGGAATGCCAGCCAAGAAAACCCGACGGGCAGGAGCCACAAAAGACACAGAAAGGCAGTAGCCCAAAAAACAGCGCAGGATTTCCCAAAGCAATCGAACCCGCTAAACAGCATTTTAAAACGGGGATTTTGCGACCTCGTCATCGACAGGAAGTATGAACTGATACCTACAGCCAACGGTCCGCTATAGCAAACGAGCAAACTCAGTGTCAGCACAACCACCGCGACTGTCAGGAGGCCGGATTGTTGAAGGGGCGCATACAGCGTAGCCGCATCTGCAATCATGGACACTCCTTGAATCAAGAGCCCTAAAATAAATAAAGTCCCGATGGTTCGCCACCAGTTACCGCACATCCCCGAAGTCACTGTGCGCAAAATTTCGCGGATTGGCGTCGTGCTTTTCATGAGACTTCCCCTATTGAGCAAAAGCTTTATCAATATCCGGAACGGCGGAAAGCAGTTTTTGTGTGTAGGCGTGCTGCGGATTATCACAAACCTGATCCGTAGTGCCGGTTTCAACGATCTCGCCTTTGTACATCACCGCAATACGGTTGCTCATTTCGCGAACAACCGCCAGATCATGACCGACGAAAAGATAGGCCAGCCCGCGGTCGCGCTGAATCCGTTTTAAAAGCTGGATAATGTCCGCCTGCACAGAGACATCCAGCGCGGAAACCGGCTCATCCGCCACCAGCAGTTTCGGCTCAAGCGACAAGGCCCGGGCAATGCCGATACGCTGGCGCTGCCCCCCGCTGAATTCGTGCGGGTACCGGCTGAGCCAGTCCGGCTCAAGGCCGACATCCTCGAACAGCGCGGCGGCTCGTTCGCGACGGGCGGCGCGCGAGCCGCCGATGCCGTGGACAAAAAGAACTTCTTCAATGGCCGCGCCGACGCTCAGCCGCGGATTGAGCGATCCAAACGGATCCTGAAAAACCATCTGCGCCTGACGGCGGAACTGTTTCAGCGCGGCCCCTTTCAGACTGCTGACTACGGTGCCGTTAAATTCAATTTTTCCGGAGGCGATACGCTCCAGCGCAAGAATCGCGCGGCCAAGTGAGCTTTTACCGCAACCGCTCTCGCCGACAAGGCCGAGCGTCTCACCCGCCGCCAACGAAAGGCTAACGCCGCGCACCGCTTCGAGTTCGCCGTAACAGACACGCACTTTTTCAACTGTCAGCAAGTTGTTCATGCGGTTTTATGAAGCCGCGGAACGGCTTTGAGCAGTTTTTTTGTGTAGTCGTGCTGCGGAGTCAGCAGAACCGTCCGGGTGTCGCCGGACTCCACGATTTTTCCGTTGTTCATCACATACACCCGGTCAGCAACGTTGGCGACGATGCCGAGGTTGTGCGTGATGAGAAGAATGGAGAGTCCGCGCGTTTTACGCAGTTCAACAAGCAGATCGAGAATCTGTTTTTGAACGGTGACATCAAGCGCGGTAGTCGGTTCGTCGGCCACCAGCAGATCAGGATTGCAGGCCAGCGCCATGGCGATCATGGCGCGCTGCTGCATTCCGCCGGAAAGTTCGTGCGGATAGGCCTGCGCCGCGCGAGCCGGATCGGGCAGACCGACAGAGGTGAGCAGTTTTTCGACCTCTTGCTTCACATGAACGCCTTTGCGATGAAGGCGAATGGCTTCACCGATCTGCCAGCCGATGGTAAAGACCGGATTGAGCGATGTGGCGGGTTCCTGAAAAATATAGGCGATGCGTGCGCCGCGAAGTTTCCGAAGTTCGGAACTTTTGAGCTTCAAAACTTCCAATCCTTGGAAGCAGGCTGAGCCTGCACCCTTTTGTTTTTCCAAACTTTGGAAACGCACCGAACCGCCGACGATCCGTCCGGCGGGTTCGGGAACCAGTTTGGCAAGCGCAAGTGCGCTGATGCTTTTACCGCTGCCGCTTTCGCCGACGAGGGCGACGATTTCGCCGGAAAAGATTTGGAAATCGACGCCGTCGACGGCACGAACCGGTTCAGCAACAGAACCGAAGTGTACAGAGAGACTCTGAACATCCACTAGAGGTTGTTCCGGTTGGGTCGTCATTTCAACGCATCCGGTGAATGAAGAGCGGACTGGCCATGCCGAAAATGATGACGGGAAGCCATCCGCCGAGCCACGCCGCAATGTATTCCTGTTTTCCAAGCGCCTGCCCGGTGAGCTGCAGAATATAGAAAGTAAAGAAGAGCATCACGGCAACCATGATGCCGGCGAATGCACCGCGCCGTCCGCTGTGCGCGCCGATCGGTACGCCGATCAGCGTAACAATCAGGCAGGCGAATGGCGCAGAGAGCCGACTATGCATATCCACCACAAACCGGGCGCGGGTGTCGCTGGAAACGTCTTTTTTCGAGCGAAGATAACGGCGCATTTCACTTGCGGAGAGATATTGCGGATCTTTGATTTCCGCCATGAAGGTCTGGGGCGTTTCGCGCAGGTCGCGCATCTCTTTCTGCAGAAGCATTTCCGAAGGGCCGGAGAGGTCGCCGTTTTCTTTGTAGGCCTGAAGGGTGAGATCCATGAACCACCAGCGTCCGTCGAGCCAGAGCGCCTTGTCAGCCTGAATTTTGAGGGCGTCCGATCCATCGGGCCGCTGTTCAATCAATTCGACGTGATACATGGAGTGGTCGCGTGTATCAAGCGACTGAACCATCCAGACATGATTGCGGCTTTTGAGCGCCACATTCCGGGCGAAGAAAATTTTGTCGTTGCGGCCGGCCTTTTGATAATCGAGAAATTTTTCGGCACGCCATGCGGCATTCGGCGCAATTTTTTCGTTGATGTACGCGGTGCACAGCGTGGCCAGAACGCCGACCCCTATAAACGGCATCACAATACGATAGATGCTGACGCCGCCGGCGCGCATGGCGGTGATTTCGCTGTGGCGGGTCAGCCTCGAGAGACTGTAGAGCATGGCCAGCAGCAAACAGACCGGGGTGATGATGACAAAGACTGACGGGATAACCTGACTGTAGTAATAAAGGATTTCCTGCGGACGGACACCGTTCTCAAGGAAGTCGCTGAAGTTATTAAACAGGTCGTCGATGATAAAAATAAGGCTGAACCCGAGCAGGCAGTAGAACAACGGCTGAAACAGGCTTTTCAATAGATACTTCGTGAGGATTTTCATAGATTGGTCACTACCCTAGCCGCAGAGAGTGGCACGTGGCAAGTGGCAAGTGACGCTTGAAGATCACAGGCGAATAACGGATACTTCTGCGCTAAACGGAGGAGTTTCCCCATGTCCACACTTGAAGTCCGCATTGAAGAGCCGGTGACGTTTGTCATTTCCGGTGCAACAGGCGATCTGACCCGGCGCAAACTGCTTCCTGCGCTCTATACGCTCTTTAAAGAAAAAGCGCTGACCCAGAATTTCTCCATCGTCGGCTTCGCACGGCGCGACTACGACAGCCAAAGCTTCCGCAGTCTGATGGCGGAGGCTTTACGCGAACACAGCCGCGTCGAAACAGACGATGCATCGCTGAACGCCTTTTGCGAACACCTGAGTTATTACCGCGGCGACCTGTCCGACCCGACGGCCTACGCCGGACTGAAGGCGCAATTCGACGACGGCACCCTGCCCGCCAACCGCCTTTTCTACCTCTCGATTACACCGGACTTGATCGAGGCGGCCGTTACCGGACTTCGCGCCGCCGGACTGATTACTCCGCCGCATTCCAAACCCTGGACTCGCGTCGTGGTTGAGAAACCGTTTGGAAGCGATCTTCAAAGCGCTCGGGCACTGAACTGTGCGCTGCTGGATCATCTCGACGAAACACAAATCTACCGCATCGATCACTATCTCGGGAAAGAGACCGTGCAAAACATTCTCTCGTTCCGGTTTTCCAACATCCTCTTCGAGCCGGTTTTTAATCGCACGTATGTGGATCATATCCAGATCACCGCCGCTGAAACCGTCGGTATGGAGAGCGGCCGCGGCGCGTTTTACGACAAGACCGGCGCCCAGCGCGACATGGTGGTCAACCACCTGCTTCAACTGCTCTGTCTCGTCACGATGGAGCCGCCGGACGGATTGGAGGCGCGTTCGATCCGCAACGAAAAAATGAAAATCCTGCGCGCGTTGCGGCTGGCACCCGAAACCCGCCAGCATCCGGCCATCTGCTTCGGCCAGTACAGCGGAGACGGCAAAACCAACGCGTTCCGCGAAGAAGACCGAGTCGATCCGCAGTCGAACACCGAAACCTTTGCCGCGCTGCGCATGGAAATTAACAACTGGCGCTGGGCGGGCGTTCCGATCTACCTGCGCACCGGCAAAAGGCTGGCCAGAAAAACGACCGAAATCGCGGTTCAGTTTAAAACGCCGCCGCTGTCGCTGTTTCAGCATGTCGCCTGCAAGGGCGACGTCTGCGACCTGACCGGCGTCAAACCGAACACCCTGATCTTCCGTATCCAGCCCGACGAAGGGATTTTCCTGCAGGTCTCTGCCAAGCGGCCCAGCATGCAGATGGTGGTCGAGAGCGTAAATATGGACTTTTCCTACTCCGGGAAATGGCCCAAAGATCTGCCGGAAGCCTATGAACGTCTGTTGCTCGACGCGCTGCGCGGCGACTCCACCCTCTTCACCCGGTCTGACGAAGCAGAAGCCGAGTGGGAGGTGATTGAGCCGGCGTTGACGATCGCGACGAGACACGAACCGTCCCCCTACGCGCCCGGCTCGTGGGGCCCGACGGAGGCAGATGCGATTCTGCTTTCTTCCAATGTCTGGAAAAATGAATGAGTGTGAAACTGATTTATGTAACCGCGCCGACCCGTGAAGCGGCCGAACAGATCGCGGAAGCGGTTGTCACGGAACATCTGGCGGCGTGCGCCAATATTCTGGACGGCGTTATCTCGTTTTTCCATTGGGACGGCAAACTCTGCCGCGAAAAAGAGGCGGTGCTGATTCTAAAAACGACGGAAGAAAAAACGGACGCACTGACGGCACGGATCCAAGAGCTCCACTCCTACGAATGCCCCTGCATTGTGGTTCTGCCGATTGAAGGCGGCAACCCGGATTTTCTGGACTGGATTGTGCGCGAGGTCTGAATTTTTTCCAGCCCCTGGAAACCGGCGAGACCGGATTTCAGTATTTTTCGATTCGTTGAAAAACGGCTCAGTTATCCCCGTTGGGCGGAAGCTCGACGATAGAAAGCCAGAAGTTTTCGATTACTTTTACCACATCAATGAAGCGGTTGAGGTCGATCGGCTTGCGAATGTAACAGTTGGCATACATCTGGTAGGCATTGGCAACATCTTCCTCTGCATCGGAGGTGGTCAGAATGACCACCGGAATGGATCGCAGATTTTCATCGGTTTTAATTTCGGCCAGCACTTCGCGTCCGTCTTTTTTCGGCAGATTCAGGTCGAGCAAAATCAGATCGGGACGCGGGGCATCGTTATATCCATTGATCCTGCGGAGGAACTGCATGGCTTCAACCCCATCTTTGGCGACATGGAGATTGTTGCGAATTTTATTCTCCTTGAGGGCCTCCTGCGTCAGACGAACGTCTCCAGGATTGTCCTCGACCAGCAGAATTTCGATCGCTCTGAATACGGCCATGACTAGGTTTCCCCTTTCTTGGGAAGCGTGAACCAGAATAAACTTCCCTTTTTCAGCTCGGACTCTACACCGGTCTTTCCGCCATGTCTCTCAATAATTCGCTGGCAAATTGCCAGACCGATTCCGGTTCCGGGGTATTCGGATCGGCTGTACAGGCGCTGGAAAATCTTAAAAATCCGTTCCTGATGCTCGGGTTCAATGCCAATTCCGTTGTCGCTCACAGTAATTTTCCAATGGTTGGAAAACTCCTCGGCGGCAACATGCACCTCAGGCGGTTTTTCGCCACGAAACTTGAGCGCGTTGCTGATGAAGTTCTGAAAGACGAGCCCGAGCTGCAAGCCGTCGCCAAACACGTGCGGAAGCGGGTCAATGGTTACCCTCGCGCCGGTTTCAAGAATACGCCCTTCCAGATCGCGCATAACCCGCCCAAGCGTCTTTTGCAGATTGACCTCTTCAAACGGTTTTTTGCGAGTCTGCAGGCGGGAATATTCGAGCAGGGAGTCAATCAGCGCCTGCATGCGCACCGCGCCGTCAGCGGCATAGCTGATAAAATCTTTGGCATCCTGATCGAGTTTATCTTTATAGCGGCGCTCCAGCAGTTGCACATAGTTGGCCACCATGCGTAGCGGCTCCTGCAAGTCGTGCGAGGCAATGTAGGCGAACTGTTCCAAATCACGGTTGGACGCCCGCAAATGTTCCGTTGTTTCAGCCAGTCTCTGCTCGGCCTGTTTGCGCTGAGTGATGTCGCGAAAGGAAACAACGATGTTCCCGGGGGTCGAGCGAAAAACCGTGACATCATAACACCCGTTAAACATGCCGTCGCGGTAATCTGTTTCCATGTGCTGTGAGTCGATTTCCCGACGGGCTACCTTGCGATACATTTCAGGAATTTCCGTACCGGCCAGCACGGGGAACGCCTCCTCGATGGTTTTTCCCAGCAGCTGCAAGTGCGGGATGCCCAGAATCCGGTCAGCCGCCGGATTGGCCCCTGTTAAAATCAGATGGTTATCCGCCGTGAGATGATAGGAGTACAGGCCGGAGGGAGATGACTCCACGATACTGCGGTATTGTTCTTCGCTTTCCCGCAAAGCCTCCGCGACCTTGGCCTTTTCCCGATAGAACCGGACGCGCTGCTGCCGCCAGACCAGACCAATCACCGCACCCGAACCGAACAGCAGAATGGAGATCATGCCGACCACCTGCCAGAACTGCGCCCGCATCGGTGAAAATATTTCTGAGATATCTTCGCGAGCCACCATAAACCAAGGTGAGTCCGGAACCGGACTGACCGCCGCCAGCACCGGAACACCGCGATAGTCCACGCCCTCTACAACTCCTTTTTGTCCCAGAACCGCTTTTGCCGCCGGCAGGTCGGTATTGGCAAGCGAAGCGCGTAACGTGAGCACCGCATTAGTCTGAAACCGGAGCGGATTCAGGAAAACCGCCTTATCGCCTTCCCGGCGAACCAAGAGAGTTTCAGCCGTTTCACTGGGAACCGGCCAGCGCTGGATGAAAGGGTAAAGATAGGTAGTCGGGTCAATTTGCAGAACAAGCACTCCCAGCGGGACGTTCGTGCCGGACTCGGCGAAAACAGGCACCAGAACGCCCAGAACAATCGACTGGTTCGGCGAATACCTATGAAAATCAAAAAAACTCACCCGCCCCGAACGCAGACTTTCGATACTGTAGCTTGAAAGATCCGCCGCCGCTACGGCTCCAGCCGGTATGGACAGTCTCTCAACGGCCTGCGTATCGATCAAAAAGACCCGGCTGTACTGATAGTAGTTCTGTATTTTTCCGAGCCATAACTCCAGTTGCTGTCGGGCATCCGTATCTTCAGGCTGATCAAAAAAACGGCGAACCAACCGTGAAAAAACAAGGTTTTTATAGAAGACATTCCCATCCCCAAGCCGCTCCTTGCGATACTGTATGAGCTCGCCGACCTTCAGTTCCGAAATGGCGATCAACTGCCGCCCGGCTTCGGCGCGGTAATCGCGTTCATATCGTATATACAAAAGGATACCGATCGTAATAATGCATGTTCCCAGAAAGAGAAAAATCAGAATGGCACAGATCGCTGATTTGAACCCGCTCGCTGCCGGATCGTTTTTCATGATTGCTTCTGAGAAATCTGCGTAAGCGCCGTGTATAATTGCTCTGGACGGAGCGGGCGGTCAATGAAGGCGGAAAAACAGTTTTTAACTTTTTCGTCCAGCGGTGCAGTCCAGCTCGAAAAGGCGATCCACTGTACCTCGGGCCGGACTTTCCTGAATTCGGGCAGTTTTTCAGCCAGCCCCGACATATCTATATTGCATAGCACAGTATCCGCCGGGATCTCCTGCGTCAGACAATCATTGATTTCTTTCAGGGTTTCTTTGTAACGGGGCAGCGCCCCGCACCGCTCAAGCAGATACTCCGCCGCACGCAGGTCGGCGGCATCGTCGCTCCAGACGTAGACGCAGCGCCCGCTCCACTGCGATCGAACATCGTATGCAGATGCCGGATTCTGCAGCGGGGTTTGATCCAGAACATCGAAGGTAAACGTTGACCCCTTCCCTGCATGGCTTTCAACCCGGATCGTACCGCCCATCTGCTCGACCAGATTTTTAGAAATCGCCAGCCCCAGTCCGGAACCGCCATGCTCACGGGTATTTGAATTGTCGCCTTGCTGAAACGGCTGAAAGATCTTCTGCACGGTCACCTCATTCATGCCTTCCCCGCTGTCTTCAACGGCGAACTCGATCCGGATACTTCCGGACGGCAAAAGCCGGCGCTTCGCAGTCAGTTTCACAAACCCTTTGTCGGTGAATTTAAGTGCATTGTTAAGCAGGTTGATCAGCACCTGCTGCAAACGGCTGGCATCGCTGATGATTTGCTCCGGCAGGTCTTCGGTGATCACACAAGTCAGCTCAATCTTCTTGCTCTCCGCCAGCGTTGAAAGCAGCGATACCGCTTTTTTGACTGCATCGCGAACCGACAGTGGTCCGTTATTAATTTTGAGCTTACCCATTTCGATTTTTGAAAAATCGAGCAGATCTGAAATCAGCATCAGCAGGGACTCCCCGCTGGTACTGATGGTATTCACGTAATCAAGCTGTTCCTCGTCAAGCGGCGAGATTTTCAGCAGCTCCGTCAGGCCGATCACTGCATTGAGCGGTGTGCGCAGTTCATGGCTCATATTGGCCAACAGTTGCGTCTTGGCCCGGTTGGCTTCTTCTGCCGTATCGCGAGCCTGCCGGATTATTTCTTCCGCATTTTTCTGTTCGGTAATATCGGTAAATATCGTGGCAAACTGCCCCTTGCGCGGAGAATAGGCGGCCACGGAATAGAGACGCCCCAGTGCGCCGGAAAAATCATCGATCTGTATTGGAATTCCTGTTAACACCACCTGTCCGTAGGTTTTAATCCAGTAGGATTCTGTGAAAGGAAGAACCTCTTTCACCGTCCGCCCGACCAGATCCTGAGCATGCAAGCCGGTCAGTTTTTCAAAGGCCGCATTGACCTCGAGAAAACGGTAGTCACAGGGATCACCCTTTTTATCAAAGATCATTTCGTGTAACGCGAAGCCGGCCTGCATGGATTCAAAAAGACATCGATAACGCTGTTCGCTTTCCCTTAGGTCGTTCTCGATCTGCCTGCGCTTAGAAATATCCCGGGCGATATGAATCGCGCCGATCAGCCGTCCGCCCTCTTTAACCGGTGTAACGCTGACCGACAGCCAGCCTCCGGATTGCTCATCGTGCAGTTCGGTTTCATGTCCCACCCCGTCTTTCAGCATGGCTTCATGCGGACAGCCGTCAATCGGACAGGTGGTTCCGTGCATGTATTCATAGCACCTCTTACCGGTCAACTCCGCAGCAGGCCGGTCAAGTTTTTCCGCCATGGCTTTATTCACACGGATGATGCGGTGATCCGCGTCGAACAGCGCGACCAGATCGGGAATCGCATCAAAGGTCCGCTCCCACATGGTATGGACCTCTTTCAGCGTCTCTGGATCGGCGTGCGGATGAAACAGACTCAACAGCGAAAGATCGCGCTGACGCTGTTCCAGTTTTTCAAGAGCCTCCTTGGCTTCCACCAGCTGAACGGCCGCCGTGCGCCGTGCAACCGGTTCGAGGCCGGCTTTCATCATCTCCTGAATCGTCGCAGCCATTTTTTCGAACTCGGTAGATTTATCAAAAAAGAAATCGGCTCCTGCATCAAGACACTTGCGGCGATACTGCGCGTAAGGATAGTTGGTCATAATCATGACCGTGGTTTCAGGATGCCGTGCTTTGATCTCTCCGAGCGCTTTAATTCCGCCGCCGCCCGGCATGCGGACATCCAGTATCGCCACATCCGGCCGGAATGTTTCAATCTGCCGAAGCGCCTCCGCTGTATCCTCAGCAGCAGCAACATGCACACCGTCAATCCGCAACAGCCGCTCTACCAGCCGGTTGCGAATCGGTTGAGAATCATCTGCAACAAGAACATTCATAGTATCTCAAGAATATACTGTTATTTTAATAAACGTTAGAATCCAAATTTTGTTTATGTCAAGGAAGCCTATATACACTGTCTTGTGATCATTTTCCAAGGTTCAAAATATTTCCACTGGTTTCCCCGACAAAGAAACTGATGCTTCAATCTGGACTCCCTTACCCGGCGCACTTTCAATATGGAGTTCGCCGCCAAGCACCTCGACGCGTTCGCGCATACCCATCAGTCCGAACGAAGTCGGCTTCTCGATCGCGCCGGCGTCCATGCCGCATCCGTTATCGGTTATTGAGACATTGAGTGTCTTTTCATCCGCCACTAAATTGATTTCAACACGAGAGGCCTGCGCATAGCGCGACACGTTGGTGAGCGCCTCCTGCACCATCCGAAAAACAGCTGTTTTAACATCATCTGAAACGACGGCGTCATCGAGATCGACAAACAGAACGCACGGGACTCCATTGCGCGCCTGCCAGTCGCTGACCAGCGAAGAAAGCGCTTCATCGAGTCCGAGATCGTCGAGCGCGCCGGGACGCAGGCGGTAGCAGAGCGAATGCACACTCTGAATGCCTTCGCTCAACAGCCGCCGCATGTCTTCCATCTTCCTTTTGACCTCTTCGCCGCAGACGCATTCGTCATGAACCAGCAACAGATCAATTTTCAGCGCGGTAAGAATCTGACCAATATCGTCGTGCAGCTCACGCGAAAGACGCTTGCGTTCATCTTCGCGCACCGTCTCTAAATGCTGCGCCAGCTTTTGATAGCGGTCTTCGCTCTTTTTGCGTGCTGTATTTTCTTCACGGATATCCTCCAGCATATTCAGCATGGAAAGATGATTTTTCTGAAGCTCCCGTGTACGTGCCGCAATCAGTCCGGCCAGCCGTTCATTTTCGTCACGCTGGCCTTCTGCGGCAGCCCGGATGCGGGCCATTACCCGTATCTGAGCGAGCAGCTCCTGATCATCCATCGGCTTGGAAAGAAAGCCTTCCGCGCCCACCTTCAGTGCTTTGACACGGCTTTCATGGTCGGTCCGCAAGGCGGTCAGAAAAACTACGGGAATAGCTGCCATTTTTTCATCAGATTTCAGACGGCGGCAGACTTCATAGCCGTCCATGCCGGGCATAACAATATCGAGCAGAATCAAATCCGGATTTTCAACAGCAGCCAGCTCCAACGCGGCGGCTCCGTTCGCCGCCGTCAACAGGGTGCACTTCGGCATGATTTCTCCGAGAACCGCTCTTAACGCAATTAAATTATCCGCGTTGTCATCCACGGCCATAATTTTAAGTCGGTCGGTTTCC
>JAQUXG010000265.1 GCA_028692515.1 Kiritimatiellales bacterium
CCGGGTTCCTTTTCCAGCATCATAGGATGCCAGAATCCTCTCACGCAGATCCAGCGATAGTGTCTTCATGCAGGAAAGCCTACATGAAGCCGGGGGATATGGCCACACTATTATTTAAAACGCTCTAGGGGGGGTTGTGTTGCTCATGTCGCACATACTCTCAGATTTGCGACTGATTGAAAGCTTGTTTTATAGCTTTTGCTTTTCTTTATTTTTCACCGCAACCCAAACCGCCTCCAGCTCGTCGAGCGAACAGGTTTCCAGCTGGCGGCCTTCCGCATGCAGATGGTTTTCCAAACCTTGGAAACGGCGCATAAACTTGGCGATATTTTCGTTAAGAACCTCTTCGGGTTCGTGGCCAAGATAGCGGCTGAGGTTAACCACCGAAAACATCAGATCGCCAAGCTCTTCACGGATGGCCGCAACATTTTTCTGCTCCATCGCTTCTTTAACTTCGGCCAGCTCCTCATCCAGCTTGTCGACCACCCCGCCGATCTCGTCCCACTCAAAGCCGGCGCGAGCCACACGCTTCTGCACCAGATTGGCCTTGGTCAGCGCGGGCAGATGACGCGGAATCCCTTCGACCAGCGAGCGAGGAGTTTCGCCACCCTTTTCGGTCTTCTTTATTTTTTCCCAGTTTTTCAGTACGGCCTCTGACGTATCCGCCTTCACATCGCCGAACACATGCGGATGACGACGTATCAGTTTGTCAGAAATCCCGTTGACGACATCGTCAAAATTAAATTCGCCGGCCTCGTCACAGATCTGCGCCTGAAAGACCACTTGAAGCAGCAGATCGCCCAGCTCGCCGCGCAGCTCGGCGCGGTCGCCGCTTTCCATGGCATCGACTACCTCATATGTTTCCTCAATCAGGCAGGATTTAAGCGAGTCGATCGTTTGTTCGCGATCCCACGGGCATCCATCCGGCGCGCGCAATTTCCGCATAATTCCGAGAAGACGTTCGATCGGTGTTTCGTTCATATCTATTCCTTTAAAGTAAAAAGGCTGAACCGGTAAGGTTCAGCCTTTATCCCGGATGCCGGAATCCGTGTTATGGACGGCTGACCAGATCAAGAAGTTCTTTGGCCGACCGGTCACCGAGCGTATCGAGAACGATTTTAGCACCGGTGAAATCTTCAAATGCCGTATGGGCGTCGGGAAGCACAATGCAAGTAGCTCCGGCGGTCAGTGCGCCTTTGCAGGCTGCGCGGGATGCAACAATAGCGATTGCCGGAATTTCATCCTGCCCGCGCTGTTTCAGAATGCGCAGCCAGTGGTCGGCGCGCGGGAAGATCGGATCCACACTGTCCATTGCAACCAGATCCACGCCCATTTCGTCGAGGCCGGTCTTTTTCATCAATTCTTTCGCGGCGGCATCCGGCCAGGCCGAAAGAGCCACAACCTGAATGTTCCGTTCCTGAGCCGCTTTAATGATCGCGGGGAGTTCTTTAACCAGCACCGCTTTGTCTGCAAAGGCTTTTACCAGAAGGTTTTCAGCCTGCTCGGTCAGCTGATCGCCGGTGGTCAGATTACGGCCAGAGGCCTCAATCATGGCCTGAATGGCGGCACCGGGACGCGGAGAAAGTCCATAACGGGCAAATAAAGCCGGTGTGACGTCGATATCTTTGCTTTTCATCACCTGTTTAAGTGTGTCGAACATCAGCTGACGTCCGTTAACGGCAACATATTCCAGTTCAAAGAAAAGGACTTCACGGGCTTTCACTTTTTCAGCGGCCGGTTTGGTTTCAGTTAGGGCTTTACTCATTCAATCTACTCCGGTTAATTGCACACTTTTATAAAAACAGGGGGGCAGTGTATGCGGCAGGCTCTATACAGTCAAGCTCCCGAAAAATATCCCCCTCCGGAGGCATGAAAAGGGTTGCAAGCCTCGGCCTGGCTTGTGATTATGTCCGGAATTTTGGTGAAATCACGGGATTTTTAAGCGGACACAAAATGAAAAAAGCAACCATTGCACTTGAAGACGGAACCTGCTTCACCGGGCGGGCCTTTGCGGGCTCCGGCGAATTCTACGGCGAACTGGTGTTCAACACCTCCATGACCGGCTATCAGGAAATCCTGACCGATCCTTCTTATAATGGACAGATCGTCACCATGACCTACCCGCTCATCGGTAACTATGGCGTAAACCTCGAAGATGCAGAATCGCGCGGTATCTTTGCCAAAGGACTGATTGTCGGTGAATGCAGCCGGATTTCCAGCAACTGGCGCTCAACGATGCCCCTCCCTGAATACCTTGAACAGGCCGGTGTCGTCGGTGTCGATCAGGTCGACACGCGCGCCATCACCCTGCACATCCGCGACAAAGGTGCCATGAAGTGCATCGTTTCCACCATCGACTTCGACCGCGACAGCCTCGTCGCCAAAGCAAAGGCCTCCGCCGGACTCGTCGGACGCGACCTCTCAACCGAAGTCAGCATCGAAAAAGCCTACGTTTACCCCGAAGGTGGCAAGCCGGACGCGAAATACCGCGTCGCCGTCATCGACTGCGGGATCAAACTCAACCAGTTGCGAATTTTCGACCAGCTCGGTTGCGAATGCCATGTTTTCCCGAATACCGCATCGGCCGCCGAAATTCTGGCCAGCCAGCCGGACGGACTGTTCCTCTCCAATGGCCCCGGCGATCCGGCAGGCGTCCCGCAGATTGTCGCCACCGTTAAAGAACTGATCGAATCAAAACTTCCAACCTTTGGAATCTGCTTCGGCCACCAGATGCTCGGCCAGGCGCTCGGCGCAAAAACCTATAAACTCAAATTCGGCCATCGCGGCGGCAACCAGCCCATTCAGGATCTGCGCACCGGTAAAGTCGAAATTGCCTCACACAACCACGGCTTCTGTATTGATCCGGCCACCGTCGATCCGGAAATCGCCGAAGTCAGCCACATCAACCTCAA
>JAQUXG010000266.1 GCA_028692515.1 Kiritimatiellales bacterium
AGATAAAAGGTGTCCTGCTCATCGCGCGACGGATGGTCGGCGGGCGTGTTGAGCGCGTCAAAGTTGTTCCAAACGGTTTCGATGTCCGGCCCGTCGGCGACGGTGAAGCCGATCGACTGAAAGATCTCAACAATGCGGGCGGTGACTTTGCTGATTGGGTGTTCGGAACCGAGCGATGGCCAGAGCCCCGGAAGAGTCAGGTCGAAAGCATCTTCTTTTTTAGAACCCGTGCTGAGCACGGCCTGCCGCTCCTTGATCAGATCGGCCAGCTCGTTCTTGAGCGCATTGGCGCCTTTACCGAACAGCGGCTTTTCTTCGTTCGGCACGCTTTTGAGCTGCGCCATCACATCGGGAAGAAGTCCGTTGCGGCCAAGATATTTGATGCGTACGGCTTCAAGCGAGGCGGCATCCGCCGCCCCGCGGGCTTCCGCCAGCGCCGTCTCTCTGATCTGATTGAGTTCTTCTAAATTCATTTTTTATCCTGCGATCCATATTCTTCCGGCTCTTCGCAAGCCATCTGCACCGGAGCCCGGGAGGTTTTATAGGTCAAGGGAAACAACCCGTCCATACGAACGTGAAGCGATGCGTCCATGATTTCGATTCCCACCAGTTTTTCGTCCCGTCCCATATCCAGCACAATATCGTCGGCAACACGGCGGTTTTCCACCTCCTGCGTCCGTTCATCCAGCCGCAGGTAAAGCAGGTCTTTCGTACTGTCATAGGTTATTTGCATGGTTTGCCCTCCCATTTGCCGTAAAAAACATAAACCGTCACGGTTATAATCTTCCCGGCGTCCTCGACATAATAAACTTCAACCCGTTTCTGTTCGTAGAATTTCCCGTTCCGTTCACGGTTGAAAGAATATACTTTTGTCCGACCAAGACGGTTCTTTTTCGCCGGAATGTTTTCCCCGGTTCTCAGGATTTCTTTGATCTCAGACTCCGTCGCACCGCGTTCTTCGGCACGCTTCAGCGTATGCGGATCAATCTGAATTTGGAGTTCCATCCGGTTTTCCACCTCTTTACATCGCCCTTGCGACGCGAAGCGCTGTGCCCCGACGCAGTCGGTTCCAATGTTCGGAAAAATATCCCGAAAAAGTTCCAATGTCTGGAACTTTTTGTTCCAAACATTGGATTGTGGCAGAGGCTTCCAGCCTCTGTACAGCGGCAGGGATGCCGCGCTGCCACCTTTTACTTGAGTGCGCCCTGAATGAAGATCATAACGAAGAGCGCAACGGTTTCGATGACGCCAAGGGCGGTGAGGTAGTTCCCGAAGCCTTGTCCGGTTTCGCCAAGCGCGTCGCAACCGGCGGCACCGGCTTTTCCCTGATACCAGGCGGACATACCCATGGCGATTCCGCCGATGATCCCTGCGCCAACCATCGCCGGCCACATGGCAGCGTTTTCAACAGCCAGTTTGCCGATGGTGGTCATCAGCAGCATGCCGTAAATGGTCTGCGAAAGCGGCGCGCCGATAAAAACCAGCAGAATGAACGGAGCCGCTTTACCTTGCGCGTAACATTTTTTCCACGCGCCGATACCGGCCATGCCGGCGGTGCCGGTTCCAAGAGCCGATCCAATTGCCGCGAACCCGAGCGCCATCGCGCCACCCATTTTTGCCAGTGCTGTCATTGTCTGAATGTCCATGTGATTCCTCCTGTCGTTAAACTTATCCTGTAATTTCTTCCGGGCTGAGTTTCCCTGCCCGCTTTGTAAACGGCTTAAAGGGGATCCCCGCCCAGCGGACGCCGGCATGCCCCGAAAATTCAAGTGTGTTGAGACGGATGCCGTGCACGAGAATCGCCATGGCACCCAGCACTATGTTTAAAATGTGGCCGCCGAAGATACAGAGTGCGGCGATGAGCCCGCCGACGATGATGCCGCGGGTTCCCATCGCCTCAATGGCCATTTTATTAAATGAGTTAGCAATAGCGAACGAGGCGGCCCCGACGGCGTAGAGACGAACGTAGGAGATAATGTCTACAAAGTTTGCGATAACATCGAGCGCCAAGGTGACCAGCCCGAACCAGGATTTTTCCAGAATCAGACTGAGGATGATCAGGATGATGCCGGTGCCCAGCACGTAAAGCATGATTGGCGGGAAGGCGTATCCAAGCACCATATAGCAGACCGCAAAAAACATGGTGGCCGTTGAGCAGAGCCAACCGAGATCGGCGAGGCAGCCCCAGGTGTTGATTTTGCGGAAAAAGTTCCAAGTATGGGCAATGGAGAGATGTACCGTTCCGATAACAAAGCAAATGAACATGATGTGCTCTGCGACCAGTTCGTCGCTACCCGTCAGATAGTTCCAGCGCAGATGCTGAAACGGCGCCGGCATCGCGTCCGGCGTCAGGCCGAACCAAGTGCCGGTCAGTGCACCCCAGACCACCGTGCAAAGGCTCATGATCATCAGCAAATTCAGGCCCGGCTTGGCGGCTTCATTGTCGCGCAGCTTCCGCTTGAAGAGGAGCGTCAGGCCGATGAAAAGCAGGCCGTATCCCGCGTCACCGATAAGGAACGCAAAGAAAATACTCAGAAAAATCAAAAACAGTGCGCTGATATCGAGTTCATGATAGCCGGGAATCACCCCAATCATATCCATCACCGCGGTAATCGGCTTAACCCATTTCGGGTTGCGCAGGAGGGTCGGAATATTATCGTCTTCCGCCGGTTTTTCAATCAGGACGGCCCAGCCGTTTTTCGCGGCGGTTTCGCGCAAGGCGCTCTCTTTTTCGGCGGGGAAAAAGCCGCGCAGATACCAGACCTCTTCGATGTCGCCCATTCCGGTACGGGCTTCAAGATACTTCACTCGGTCTTCCGCATCGCCCGCCAGCTCAGAGACGGCGTCGTGATCGCCGGCAAACCCGGAAAATTCTTCTTCTGTCTGCGCCAGTTCAGC
>JAQUXG010000014.1:0-5070 GCA_028692515.1 Kiritimatiellales bacterium
CCAGTCAGTGCCGAGATCCCGATCATTCCCTCGGACCCCGTACCCATCTCCCGCCGCATGGAAATCACCGCCGTTGTACACCAGATCCATTTCATCATTTGACGTTCTCTGCGATCACTGCCCCGCAATAGCGGAGCCCAGCTCGCCAAAGGCTCGGTTGACGTTCTCTGCGATCACTGCCCCGCAATAGCGGAGCCCAGCTCGCCAAAGACTCGGTTCTTCTTTTCAACGAACAGTCCGTCGATCCCCACCCACGGGATCACTCTGGTTTGCTCCCGCGTTATGTCTTTTTCACCACCGTATATAACGCTACGCGTTTTGAACCCGCCAAGACACCGATCCAGTGCATTCAATCCTTTGAAGTAGTCCGCCGATATCGTCATACCGGATTTAATTTCCCATGCATGTAAATTTCCGGCAGTCCCCGCCAGCAGATCCACTTCGTTTTCATTGCTGTCCCGACAGAACCAAAGTTGCTCCGGCAGTCCGGCATTATCGTGTTGTTTATACGCCTCACTGACCGCAAAGGTCTCAAATAACGCACCACGCAAAGGATGCCCCTGCAGGTGCTCCGGCTTCTGAATTCCCAGAAGAAAACAGGCCAGTCCTGTATCCAGGAAATAGAGCTTGGGGCTTTTGACCATCCGTTTGCTGACGTTGGCGTGCCATGGACGTAATAATTTGATGATTCCACTGGCCTGCAAAACCGACAACCAGCTCTTCGCGGTGTTGTGCGTGACCCCGCATTCATTCCCAATGGACTGCATATTCAAGAGCTGCCCGGTTCGTCCCGCACACAGCCGCAGAAAAACTTCAAACCGATCCAAATCGGTAACCGAAATAATCTGACGGACGTCCCGTTCGAGATATGTAGAAACATAGAACGACAGCGCTTCCGTCGGGTTTAAATTCTGATCATGGATACGGGGATAAAATCCGGCATACAGCATTTGGTCTACCATGAGTCCGGCGGCCTTGGGATATAGCTCGCCAAATGAGAACGGAAGAAGCCGTGCAACAGCCGTCCGCCCGGCAAGCGACTGAGAAACCTTCTCCATCATTTCAAACTGTCTCGATCCAGTCAGAATAAACTGCCCGGGCGTCCGGTTTTCATCGACTGCTGTTTGAATATAGGAAACCAGATTGGGCGCATGCTGGATTTCATCAAGGACAGCCCCTTTCGGGATCGCCGCAAGAAACCCGCGTGGATCCTTTTTGGCAAACTCCCGATTATCCAGATCTTCTAATGACAAATAGGGCTTATTTGCAAACAATGACCGGCAAAGGGTGGTTTTCCCTGACTGACGCGGCCCAGTCACGGTTACAACGGGGTACTGACCCGCCCATTGCACCAATTTAGGCTCTATGTGTCGCTTTATCATCGGAATTAAATTGCTTCTGTTTATGTAATATGTCAACTGTATTTACATTTTACATAGATAATCCCGGCATATGATTTGTCGGAACATCTTTCATCCGGGGTGCCTGAATATCCTTGCCGGCAAGAATTGCATCGGTCAACGGCCAGTCGATTCCAATGTCCGGGTCATTCCAGCGGATACCGTACTCATCTCCCGGCGCATGGAAATCACTGCACTTATAGACTAAATCGGCTTCTTCGCCGAGCACGCAAAAGCCGTGCGCAAAACCTTTTGGAATGAACATCTGGTGATGGTTCTGATCAGACAGAAATTCACCGACCCATTTCCCAAAGGTTGGAGATCCTTGGCGAATGTCCACGGCGACATCGAACACCTCTCCGCGAATGACGGAGACCAGTTTGTCTTGCGGATTCTTTAACTGATAGTGCAGCCCGCGCAGCACCCCTTTGGCAGAGCGCGACCAGTTGTCCTGCACAAAGCGAACGTCAATGCCGGCATCACGATACTGTTCGTAATGATAGGTCTGCATAAAAAACCCGCGCGCGTCCGGGAAAAAACGCGGCTTTACGAGTTTTACGTCGTCAATCTCTAAACGGATAACTTCCATTTTTTTCACCACTAATTTTCACTAATAATGCATCTGTTTTTACAACCACTCCCGCTAGTCGTTCGAGCAAACTGCGGAGAAGGTCAGAGAGCACCGCCATATTGCCACAAAAAGCACGAGAATTCACAAAAAGAGTCTTTTCGCATTCGTGTCGATTTGTGTGATTCGTGATCAGGAACGTATCAACCGTTCTTCTCCGCCAGCAGGCGGAGGAGATACTGCCCATACTGATTTTTAGAAAGTTCGTTGCCGAGTTTTTCAAGTTGCACAGAATCAATGAACCCTTTGCGCCAGGCGATTTCTTCCACACAGGCGATCTTCAGCCCCTGCCGGACTTCGATGGTCTCGACGTAATTACCGGCCTGTTGCAACGATTCGTGCGTCCCGGTATCCAGCCAGGCAAATCCACGGCCGAGAATTTCAACACTCAGCTCGCCCATTTCCAGATAGCGCTGGTTCAGGCAGGTGATCTCCAACTCACCGCGCGCCGACGGTTTCTGGTGTTTGACCATATCGACCACCCGATTGTCGTAAAAATAGAGGCCGGGTACCGCGTATTTCGATTTCGGTTTGACCGGTTTTTCTTCAAGAGACAATACCTTTCCGGCGGCATCAAATTCCACAACTCCGTAGCGCTCCGGATCAAGCACCGGATAGGCGAATACGGTTCCGCCGGTATTTCGCTCATCGGCGTTTTGCAGCATGCCGCTGAACCCGTTTCCGTAAAAAATGTTGTCGCCCAGCACCATGCAAACCGGATCATTCCCAATGAACTTTTCGCCGATCAGAAAGGCCTGCGCCAATCCTTCGGGCTTTGGCTGTTCGGCATAGGTAAATGAAAGACCCCACTGTTCACCGCCTCCCAGCAACTCACGGAACATCGGCAAGTCATGTGGCGTACTGATAATCAGAATTTCACGGATGCCCGCCAGCATGAGAACCGACAGGGGATAGTAGATCATCGGCTTGTCATAGACCGGAAGCAGCTGTTTGCTGACCACGCGGGTCAACGGATGCAACCGTGTTCCTGATCCGCCAGCCAGTATAATACCTTTACGTTTGGTCATTTTTCTCCTCACTTTTTCCGGCGGACAAGAAATCGTTCAGTTCCGGTTGCCGTAATTCGTTTTGACCCAATTTTGATATTCACCGCTGCGAACGTGCTTAACCCATTCCGGATTGTCCAGATACCATTGAATGGTTTTACGCAGACTGGTCGCAAACGTTTCTTCCGGCTCCCAGCTCAGCTCTTTCTGAATTTTCGAACAGTCGATGGCATAACGCCGGTCATGCCCGGGACGATCTTTAACGAAAGTAATCAGCTCGCGCCGCGAAGTATGCCCGGCCAGCGGCCCGACCATTTCATCAAGCAGATCACAAATCATTTCAACCACGCGCAGATTGGGCATTTCGCACCGTCCTCCGACGTTATACGTCTCTCCCCGCCCGCCTTTTTGCATGACAGTCCAGATGGCAACCGCATGATCGCGGACGTAAAGCCAATCGCGAACCTGCATACCATCTCCATACACCGGCAAGGGTTTGCCTTCCTTTGCGTTGAGAAGTACCAACGGGATCAGTTTTTCCGGAAAGTGATACGGCCCGTAGTTGTTCGAGCAGTTGGACATTGTGGTCGGAAGCTTAAAGGTCTCGTGGTAGGCGCGCACCAGATGATCTGAACCCGCTTTCGATGCCGAATAGGGACTGTTGGGCTGATACGGTGTGTGTTCAGTAAAAGCTCCTGTTTCACCCAGGGAGCCAAACACCTCGTCCGTACTCACATGATGAAACAGCTCAAAACTTTCCAAACGGGCCCGCGCCGCTTCTAACAGGGTGTAGGTTCCAATCAGGTTTGTCTGGATAAACTCCCCCGGGGCAGTAATCGACCGATCCACATGTGACTCCGCGGCGAAGTGCGCAACGGCATCGATCCCGTATTCATTGAAAACACGGTCAATCTCTTTTGCATCGCAGATATCCACCTGTTCAAAAACATACCGGCCGGGAAACTGCTTTGCCACATCGTCCAAACTTTCGGGATTCCCGGCGTAGGTCAGTTTATCCACATTAATAATGCGTCCGGAGAACCCGGTTTCCGTTAAGACATAGCGGATAAAATTTCCGCCAATAAACCCGCATCCACCTGTTACCATTAAGTTTTTCATCGTTTACTCCGTTGGATGTTGAAATCGTTCAAAGCATTAAAGACATTTCGCTCAAAAGCTTTTCGCGGTTTTGATTCACAAAACGCGCCAGCTCATCTTTCCAATCGTTGAACTGATTGAAGCCCAGCTTTTTCAGCGCCGCGTTTTCAAGAATCGAATTCGCCGGCCGTTTTGCCGGCGTTGGATATTCGGCGGTGGTGCACGGTGCAATGCGGTGTGGCACATTCATAAGCTCCAGAAAACGGGAGGCCAGATCATACCAGCTGCAGTGTCCTTCAGAAGTTGTATGAAATACGCCGGTGGCTTTCGCCTCGATTACGGCGGCGGTCTGCCGCGCCAGTGTGTGCGACCAGGTCGGCGAGCCGTACTGATCGTTGACCACCCGGATTTCGCGCTCCGGATTCTGCATCGCCAGCCGAAGCATGGTTTTCAAAAAGTTTTTTCCGTTCGCTCCGTATAACCAGGCGGTTCGAAGAATCGCCGCCTGCGCGCCACTTGCCAGAATCGCCTGCTCGCCGGCCCGCTTGGATCTCCCGTATTCAGAAACCGGAGAAGGAACATCCGTTTCGACACAGGATTCAAACAGAGGCTTGTCTCCGCTGAATACATAGTCGGTCGAAACATGCACCAGAAATGCACCGTTGGCCGCGGCCCATTCCGCGAGATGCTTTGGCCCATCGGCATTCACTTTCCAGCAGAGCGGATCGCTTTCGCAAGCATCTACCGCTGTATAGGCGGCACAATTCACCATTACATTCGGATGCACCCGATCCAATGTTTCCAAACATTGGAAACGATCCGTAATGTCAATCTCCGGAAGATCAACGCCGACGGCCTCCGGCATCACAGACATACAGTCCGTTCCAAGCTGCCCTTTGCATCCAATAATAAGAGTGTTATTCATATTTTTTTACAC
>JAQUXG010000014.1:5170-13332 GCA_028692515.1 Kiritimatiellales bacterium
GGAAACGATCCGTAATGTCAATCTCCGGAAGATCAACGCCGACGGCCTCCGGCATCACAGACATACAGTCCGTTCCAAGCTGCCCTTTGCATCCAATAATAAGAGTGTTATTCATATTTTTTTACACGGAGGAAACAGAGCCGACGAAGAGAATATTTTTCACCACCCGCTCGCTACGTTCGCTAGAGCAAACAGCCGAGGAACACAGAGAACACCGTTTATTCAAAACATCTCACTCTCTATCCCTCGGAGCCCCTCTAGCGTAGCGGGTGGTAGAAATTTCTTTATCCAATTCGGGAAAGGAAATCGGCATATGCGCGGGCAATGCCCTCTTTGAGCGAGACCTGCGGTTTCCAACCGAGCGCGTTGATTCGCGAAGAGTCCATCAGTTTGCGCGGAGTTCCATCGGGTTTGGAGTGATCCCATTCGATGACTCCTTCAAACCCGACAACCTGGCGGACGGTTTCAGCCAGTTCTTTAATGGTCACTTCTCTGCCGGATCCAACATTGATGTGTGACTGTACCGTGCCGGAGGCATCCGTGAAGGCCATCTCTTTGTAGTTCGCATTCTCAACCAGGAAGACACACGCTTCAGCCAGATCATCACTGTAAAGAAACTCGCGCAACGGCGTTCCGGTTCCCCAGCAAACGACTTTGTCCGCGCCACTCACCTTGGCTTCATGAAAACGCCGGATCAGCGCAGGAAGCACGTGGGAGTTTTCCGGATGATAATTATCGCCGGGGCCGTACATGTTGGTCGGCATGGCGGAAATGAAGTTCGTGCCGTACTGTCGGTTGTAGGCATCGCACAGCCGGATACCGGCGATTTTTGCGATGGCATAGGACTCATTGGTCGGCTCCAACGGCCCGGTCAGCAAGGCCTCCTCCTTAATCGGTTGCTCCGCCAGCTTGGGATAGATACAACTCGACCCGAGAAAGAGCAGCTTTTGGGCCCCATGCTTGTAGGCCGCATGAATGACGTTCATTTCGATCATGATATTTTCGTAAATGAACTGTCCGCGATAGGTGTTATTAGCCTGAATGCCGCCGACTTTGGCAGCAACCAGTACGACCACTTCAGGTTTTTCTTTCGCGAAAAAATCTTCGACCGACTGCTGGTTGATCAGATCAACCTCATCGATCGATCGACCGAGCAGGTTGGTGTAACCGTGCCGTTCAAAGGCGCGCCAGATTCCCCCGCCGACGAGGCCAAGGTGCCCCGCCACATAAACTTTTGAGCTTTTATTCATAAATTTTCCAAGGCTTGGAACTTTTGTTATTTTTGTGCCTTTTCGTGGCCATCACTTTTCCAATGATTGGAAAAACTCTCCTCAAAACCCCTTCGCGTACGGTGCGCCGGCGAGGATTTTGAGATCCCCGTCCGTCATAATTTTGACGAGTTCTTCGAATTTGACAGTTGGCTCCCAGCCGAGCTGTTTTTTCGCTTTAGCCGGATTGCCGAGCAGCTGTTCGACTTCCGCCGGACGGTAGTAGCGTTCGTCCATGCGCACGACAACCTCGCCGGTGGCTTTGTTTTTTCCGACCTCTTTAACGCCCTCGCCTTCCCAGACGATTTCAATGCCGACGTGTCCAAATGATTTTTCGATGAATTCGCGAACGGTGTGCATTTCGTTGGTAGCGACAACGTAATCATCGGGCGTCTCCTGCTGGAGCATCATCCACATCATCTGGACGTAGTCAGGTGCATAGCCCCAGTCGCGCAGAGCATTGATGTTGCCCATGTAGAGGCAATCCTGCAAACCGCGCGAAATGCGGGCGACAGCCATGGTGATTTTCCTCGTGACAAAGGTTTCACCGCGACGAGGCGATTCGTGGTTGAAGAGAATGCCGTTGCTGGCGTGCAGGCCGTAGGCTTCGCGATAGTTCTTCACAATCCAGAAGCCGTACTGTTTGGCAACGGCATAGGGCGAGCGCGGATAGAACGGTGTGGTTTCGGTCTGCGGCACTTCCATAACCTGTCCATACAGCTCGGAGGTAGAGGCCTGATAGAAACGGCAGTTCACTCCGGTTTCACGAATGGCATCCAGCAACCGCAGCGTTCCGATTCCATCCACCTCCGCCGTGTATTCCGGGACTTCAAAGGAAACCTGCACGTGCGACTGAGCACCCAGATTATAGATTTCGGTCGGACGAATTTTTTCAATCAGCCGGTTCAGGTTGCTCGAATCGGTTAAATCGCCGTAATGCAGAAACATCTTTACGCCGGTCTCGTGCCGGTCTTTGTAGAGATGGTCAATCCGGCTGGTGTTGAACGAGCTGGCGCGACGAATGATGCCATGTACTTCATAGCCTTTATCGAGCAGCAGCTCGGCGAGATATGATCCATCCTGTCCGGTAATTCCGGTAATAAGTGCTTTTTTCATGAGCATCCTTTGATTGAGTTACTGATTAAAATATTCCTTATACCACGATACGAAACGACTCAACCCCTCTTCCATGGAGGTCGTTGGTTGATAACCCAGTTTTTTCCGGGCTTTGGAAACATCGGCGAAGGTGACGGGAACGTCGCCCGCCTGCATCGGAAGCATTTCCATCTTCGGCTCGACACCCAGCTCGCCGGCCAGCGTTTTGACGAAATCCATCAGATTTTCCGGCTTATTGTTGCCCAGATTGAAAATCTCATACGGCACCAGCCCGTCGGCGAACAGTGCGGCCTTCACGCCGGAAATGACATCCGTAATATAGGTGAAATCGCGCTCCATTTTTCCATGGTTGAACACCTTGATCGGCTCGCCCTTCAGCATCGCCTTCGTGAAAAGCCAATAGGCCATATCCGGGCGGCCCCATGGACCGTACACGGTGAAAAAGCGCAGGCCGACGGTTTGCAGTCCGTACAAATGTGTGTACGCGTGGCTCATCAGCTCGTTGGCCTTTTTGGTGGCGGCGTAAAGGCTGACCGGATTGTCTACCGGATCAGATTCGCTGAACGGAACCTTTTTGTTCCCGCCGTACACGCTGGAGCTGGAGGCATAGACCAATCGCGGAACCTTTGCGTGGCGGCAGACTTCCAGAATATTCAGATGCCCTTCGAGGTTCGATTTCTGGTAGGCCGCCGGATTCTCGAGGGAATAACGAACGCCCGCCTGCGCCGCCAGATGGCAGACGCGGTCGAAGCAGTTTTCCTTAAACAAGGTCGCCAGCAATTCAGAATCCGTCAGATCGCCTTCAACGGCCGTGTATCCTTTGCGCCCCTCAAGCCGCGCGCTGCGCGCCTCTTTTAGGGAAACATCATAATAGTCGTTGAAATTATCCAGCCCGACCACTTCGTGGCCGTCAGCCAGCAGTGCTTCGGCCACATGCATGCCGATAAAGCCCGCAGTTCCCGTGACAAAAATTTTCATATTTTCGCCCTCCCGGCACGCTGCCGCCCTCGGTCGATCGGGGTATTTCCCCCGAAACCTTCCATTCTTTTTTTAGCTATGGCTTTCGCGTCCAACTGCGAAATTTCTGTCTTATGCGGCGGGCTCCAGTGCTTCAATCGGCACCTCGGCCTCCACAGCCGTCCCCATCAGTTCCATCAAAATCTTAACCCGCTCACCGCCCGGCAGAACCTGCCGGATCAAAACCTGCAATCCGCGCATGGCACCTTCAGCCATAATGGCGCAGTCGCCCGCTTTCAGCTCCGGCCCGGGAATAATCACCGTGCCATCCATTTCATTGCGAAGCATCTCAACGACAAACTCCGGAATCTGAGCGCACTCACCGGCGAAGCGAACCAGTCCGCGCACACCGACGGCACCGGAAACGGCGCGAAGCATTGTGTCGAAATCAAACCGGACAAAAAGATAGCCGGGAAACAGCGCCTCATCGAACCAGACTTTCCCGCGTTTGGTGTTACGGCGGAAGCGGATTCGCGGACAGAACACCTCTACGCCTTCCAGCCGCTTGAGCTGGCTGGCGGCAATATGCTCCCGTTTGGTCTGTGCTCTTACGCACAGCCAGGGGCGTGATGTCGAAGATAAAGGGGTTTGTTCCATCACATCAGTCAGGTTTGATAAAGTTCAAAGCAAAAGGCAGAAGTGCGTTCGCGCGCTTCTGCCATCCCTGCAACCGCTCGATCCGTTCAGCAATAAATTCCTTTCGTCCGGCCTCTTCCTGTTCTAACAGTTCTTTAACCCGCGCCATCCGATCTTTTCCAATGTTCACCTGCGGACGAACCTGCTCGTTAACAAAACCTGCAACGATCCTACGCAGTTCGGCCTCGGCCGTAAAGAAATCCCTGCGATCTCCTGCCATATAAACCGGATTGACCGCGCCGAATGATCGAAGGATCTTAAGCCCTTGGCTGGTAGAGCCTTTACTGATTTTCAGCTTGCGCATCAGATCGTCGATGCACATGGGTTCCGAAGAGATAAAAAGGATTCCGTAAAGCTCACCTACCGAGCGCGGCAGGCTCAGTACGCCAGCGATGCGGACGAAGATATCGATAACCTCTTTTTCAAGTTCAGAAAGTGCCGAGTGCATGGCCGGTTCTCCTGATAATTCAGATTGTTCAAAATTTAATGAACAAAGTGACTTCTGACAAGCGGTTTTACAGTCCATCTTTCCAATCCTTGGAAATTTTTCGGACGGTTTTTCCAGACATTGGAAAGGAGCCAGTCAGTTTTTCCAAGGCGTGGAAGCTTACCTCAACACTCTATTAATCACCGTTCTAACATTCCATTCTCCCCGATTTGCCCTTGACCCTCCCCTGCCGGAAGCGTAGATTCCCGGCTTTGCAGTTGGTCGTTGGATGGAGAGTGGGCCCCCGGTCCGCTCTTTTTTGCTCCAAGGCCTTGTTATTTGAGCTTTTTGAAATCGGAGGGGATGATGAACAGCGAACTGAATGCCGTTGTGGAATACATGGAGCGCGAGCGTGGAGTCGATCGCGAAACCATTATCGAAGCGATTGAATCCGCTTTGCAGAATGCCGCCAACAAGAGTATAGCCGATGCGGAAGATCTGCGCGTTTCAATTAACCGCGAAACCCTTGACATCAAAGCTTTTGCAACCAAAAAAGTCGTTATTGCTGTTAACGACCGTTACAGCGAAGTCAGCCTGGCTGAAGCCCGCCGCACCGACCCGAACGCCCAGCTCGACGAGATGATCGAAATCGAGTCCACGCCGCGCAATTTCGGCCGCATCGCCGCCCAGACCGCCAAGCAGACGATCCTCCAGAAAATCCGCCAGGCCGAGAAGAGCCGGATTTTTGAAGATTACAAAAACCGCACCGGCGAAATCGTCACCGGAACCGTGCGCCGCTTTGAGCGCAGCACTGTGATTGTCGAGCTCGACCACGGCGCCGAAGGCGTGATGCCCTCCAAAGAACGCGTTCCGACCGAAGAATATGAAGTCGGCGAACGCATCCGCGCTTATATCGTCACCATTAAAGAACGTGAATCCGGCCCGGAAATTCTGCTGTCCCGCGCCCACCCCGATTTTGTCCGCCGCCTGTTCGAGATGGAAGTCTCGGAGATCGCCGATGGCACCATGGAAATCCGCGGCATCGCCCGCGAACCCGGCTATCGCAGTAAAGTGGCGGTCATTTCGCACGACGAACGCGTTGACCCCGTCGGCGCCTGCGTCGGCATCCGCGGCATGCGCGTTAAAAACATCGTCCGCGAACTCAACGGCGAAAAGATTGATATCGTTCGCTGGAGTGAGGATATTAAAACGCTCGTTACCAACGCACTGGCTCCGGCGAAACTCCAACACGTTGAAGCCGACGAGCCAACCCATACCGTCACGGTTACGGTTGATGCCGACCAGCTCTCGCTGGCTATCGGCAAGCGCGGCCAGAACGCCCGCCTGACCTCCAAGCTGATCGGCTGGCGCGTCGACATCCAGAAGGATGAAGAGGCGATGAATTTTGAAGAACGCGTTGCCGCCGCCGTCTCCGGACTGGTCGCGGTTGAAGGTATCGGCGAAGAATGGGCGGAAAAACTGGTGTATGCCGGCTTCCTGACCATCGAAGGCATCATGGCCGCCGATCTGTCCGACCTCGAAGAGATCGAGGACGTTACCCCTGAACAGGCGCAGGCTCTCTGGAGCGCTGCGGAAAAAGCCTACACGGCAAAACATGGTGAAATTAAAGAATGAGAGTCCACGAACTAGCCACAGATTTAGATGTCACCGTCGAAGAGCTTCTTGAAATCCTCAGCGATGTGGAAATCAAAGCCGAAGACGGACAGAGCCTTCTTGCCGACAACGAAGTTGCTGTTGTCTGCGACGAACTCGGCTTCGCCTCCATTGATGAGGCGCGCGCTGCCACCGCCGGTAAAAATGCCGCAGCAAAAGTGAAGAACGCTGCTTCAGTCGCCGAAAAAGCTCCGGAGATCGAACAGGAAAATGAAGAGCCCGCAGAGGAATCTTCCAACATTATCGCGTTTCCCAAGCCGCAGATCGCCGTCAAAGATCTGGCCGAAAAAATGGCCGTAAAACCGAATCAGCTCATTGCCGAGCTGATGCGCATGAACATTTTCGCCTCGATCAATCAGGATATCGATATCAAGATCGCCAAACAGATCGGTGAAAAACACGGATTTATCATCGAGCTGAAGAAGAAAGAAAAGCCTCAGCCCAAACCGGCAGAAGCGGTGTCGCATAAACCGGCCGCGCCCGTCGAAAAAGACCGGCCCGAAGATCTCGAAATACGTCCGCCGATCGTCACCTTCATGGGTCACGTTGACCACGGCAAAACCTCCCTGCTCGACCGCATCCGCAACACCAAGGTCGTTTCCGGCGAATCCGGCGGCATCACTCAGCATATCGGTGCCTATACGGTTGATATGGATGCGCGCCAGATCACCTTCCTCGACACGCCCGGTCACGCCGCCTTCACGGCCATGCGCGCCCGCGGGGCCAACGTCACGGACATCGCAGTGCTCGTCGTTGCCGCCGACGACGGCGTCATGCCGCAAACGATTGAAGCCATCAAGCACGCCAAAGCGGCGGGCGTTTGTATCATCGTCGCGATGAACAAGATGGATCTGTACGGTACCAATCCGGATCGCATCAAACAGCAGCTCAACGAACATGGCGTAATGGTTGAAGACTGGGGTGGAAGCATCGGTTGCGTTCCCGTCAGCGCCACCACCGGCATGGGCATCGATCAGCTGCTCGAACGCATCACTCTCGAAGCTGAAATGCTCGAACTGCGCGCCAATCCGCACAAAAAAGCACAAGGCTTTGTCATCGAAGCGCAGATGGAATCCGGCATGGGCCCGACCGCAACCCTATTGGTGCGCGACGGAACCCTGAAAGTCGGCGACAACGTTCTCTGCGGTGCCCAGTGGGGACGCATCAAGGCGCTCGTCAACTATCAGGGCCATAAAGTCCGCACCGCCGGACCGTCCCATGCCGTGAAATGCGTTGGTCTGACCGGCGTTCCCGGCGCTGGCGACGAGTTTTCCGTATGCGCCGACATGGCCGAAGCTAAACAGCTTTCGGAAGTGTTACTGGCCGAAATTAAATCGACGGATCTCAACCAGACCACCCGTAGCAAAATTTCGCTGGACGACCTGTTCGGACAGGCCGGTGCCGCCGAAATTAAAGAGCTGAACGTCATTGTCAAATGCGACGTACAAGGTTCGGTCGAAGCCATCACCGCATCCCTCGCCGGAATCAAGAGCGACAAGGTGAAGCTGAAGATTCTGACGGCCGACGTCGGCAATATCACCACCAACGATATCATGCTGGCCAGCGCCTCCAACGCCATCATCCTCGGCTTCCACATCGCCAAAGAAAATGGCGTAACGGCAGCGGCCAAAAAAGAAGGCGTTGAAATCCGTCTCTACAGCATCATTTACGAACTACTCGAAGAAGTGGAATCTGCCATGTGCGGGCTGCTCGATCCCGAGCTGCGCGAAACGTATCTCGGTAAAGCCGAAATCCGCGCCATCTTCGACATGGGCAAACGCAATAAAGTGGCCGGCTGTATGGTCGTTGAAGGGAAAATCACCTCCCGCGCCTGCATTCGCATCAAACGTGGAAACGAAGTGCTCTATAAAGGCACCATTGGTTCGCTCAAGCGTTTCCAGGCCGATGCCTCCGAAGTGCATAATGGTCAGGAATGCGGTATCCGCCCCGACAACTTCGCCAACTTCCAGGAAGGCGACACCATTGAAGCCTACACCATCGAGAAGATCACCCAGAAGTTATAG
>JAQUXG010000015.1 GCA_028692515.1 Kiritimatiellales bacterium
AAAAAACGGCGCATCCGAAGATGCGCCGTTCTTACGATATGAATCGTCGCTGACTACCAGCGGGATTCACGGCGTTCGCCGCCACGGTCGCCACCGCGTCCGCCGCCGAAGCCGCCGCCGCCACCACCGCTGCTACGACGTTCGCCAGCCGGTTTCGGCTGTGATTCGTTCACGCGGATTGCGCGCTGCATGAAATCAGCACCGTTCAGTGCGTCAATTGCAGCTTGGCCTTCGCTCTGATCCGGCATTTCGACAAAGCCGAAGCCTTTGGAGCGTCCCGACATGCGGTCAAGAATGACGCGTGCCGATGTGACCTTGCCGTGCTGCTCAAAGAGTTCCTGCAGGTCAGGGTCTGTTGCCGAATACGGCAGATTTCCTACGTTGATGTCCATCTGTTCTTTCTCCTGTGTCATTTCAACTTATTCAAACCAATTCCGGACCCATGACACGGGGCCTTTGAACCGATGCAACGTCCCTTTGGACGAACGCAAACGAGAAGATGCCACATCACTCCGGAAAAAGAAACTCTTATTTTTCAATGCTTTTGGCATCAAAAAATGAACTTTTAACTGCCGCCGAGGCGGAGTTCAGGTTATGTTTGCGCCTCTTAACCCGCATGAAAAAGTTTCTTTCCAGAATAGAATGCCTGCGTAAAGACGAACTGCTGAAGCATACGGCAGTTCTTTTTGCCGGTATGATGGTTGTGAATGTCTGCAATCTGGTCTATCAGATGGCCGTCATCCGGGTTTTGCCCGGCGAGGAATATGCGCTGCTGGCGGCGTTTCTCGGCGTATTGGCGATTCTCAGCTATGCGCTGTCCACGCTGACTACCGGGCTGGGTCACTACAGCAGCCTGCTTCGGCAAGAGGGGCGCAGCGGGGATGTAGGCCGGTTGTTGCTCAAATGGCTTGTTCTGGCGGGGATCCCGGCATTTTTGCTGGGTGCCGCGGTGATTCTCTTTAACGGGCCGGTGGAGGGCTTTTTGCATCTGGAACGTGCGGCACCGGTCATTATCGCCGGGGCGGTACTGCCGGCGCTGTTCTGGATGCCGGTACTGAACGGAGCAGCGCAGGGCTTGCAGCTTTTCGGCTGGAGTTCTGCATCTGCCATTGCCGGGGCATTTTTTAAACTGGTGCTGGGCGCGGGTTTTGTTTGGTTTCTCTATCCGGCCTGCGGCTGGGCCATGCTGGGGCACGGCGTTGGAATGTATATTTCTGTTGCCGTTTTTGCGGTCGGGCTGTTTCTGGTTTTACAGGGTGGAATGAAAACCGGGCAGCCTCTGCCGAGTCTGCGCTTTTACCTGTTGCAAAGCTTTTTTGTTTTGATTGCCTTTGCTGTGCTGATGAATGCCGACGTGATTTTGGTGAAACACTATCTGCCGGAAGAGACAGGATTTGCGGTTGCGGCCACATTGGGACGGATCGTTGCTTTTCTGCCGGCGGCGGTAGCGGTAGCGATGTTTCCCAAAGTGGCCTCGGCGGGCGGAACGACAGCGGAACACCGGAAAATTTTTCTCCGATCACTGGGCTACACCACGTTATGTGTAGCCGCCGCCGCAACGGGCTGTCTGATTTTTCCGCGGTTGCTATTACGTATTCTGGGCAGTCGGGAGATTTCGGACTCAATGGTATTTTTAACCCGCCTGATGGCGCTGGCGATGTCGGCCTCCGCGCTGCTGAATGTGGTTGTGCAGTTTTTGTTGGCCCAGCGCCGGTTTAAAGAAACGATTCCGGTGGTGCTGGCCAGTCTGCTCTATCTGCTTTCCACACACTTTTTTCATCAGGAAGCCAGGTGGATTGCCTGGGCGGCGGTTGTGTTTAATACGGCCGCGTTGCTGGGTGGTCTTTTTGCTGTATTCCGGACGGGGAGATCGGCTGTTATGTACACTCAATTTTAAGGACATACATAATGCGTATTGCAATTTTCAACTGGCGCTGCCTGCGCCATCCGCAGGCCGGGGGCTCTGAGGCATATCTGTATGAACAGGCCCGGCGCTGGGCGGTTCAGGGACATGATGTGTTGTGGTTCACCGCCCGTCCATCTGGTACGTCGCGGGAAGAAAATCATGACGGCATCCGGTTTATCCGCGGGGGTGGAACGTATACAGTCTATCTGTTTGCCGCGCTCAACTATCTGCGGCAGGCAACATTCGATGTGATCCTTGATGTCGAAAACGGAATTCCGTTTTTTACGCCGGTGTATGCGCGGGTTCCGGTTGTCCTTCTGATTTATCATGTACATACGGATGTCTGGGCGCGCGAGGCATCCTGGCTCACAGCTAAAGTGGGCTCATGGCTGGAACGCAAAGTTATGCCCGCAATCTACCGCCGCAAACAAATCGTCACAATTTCGCCGAGTTCCGAGGAGATGATTGACCGGTTGTTCGGCGAGCACAGACCCATCCATCTGGTCTATAGCGGCTTTTCAGACGAGCTGGTTCCCGGATCGAAAGCAGAGCAAGCGGAAATTGTTTATCTGGGTCGCCTGCGAAAATATAAATCGGTTGATGTGCTGTTGAGGGCACTTCACCGGCTTTCTGATTTGTCGCTGACACTTCGTCTGGCAGGGCAGGGCGAGGATGAGCCCCGGCTGAGAGAGCTTGCCGCGTCGTTAGGGCTCACGAATGTTATTTTTCAGGGCTATGTGGACGAAGACGAAAAGAGAAAACTGCTGCAGCGCGCATGGGTGGTTGTAAACCCCAGCAGTATGGAAGGGTGGGGAATCACCAATATCGAGGCGAATGCCTGCGGTACCCCGGTTGTCGGTGCGGATGTTCCCGGCATCCGCGATTCAATTTCTCCCGGGCAGAGCGGATTGCTGGTTCCCCATGGAGATGACAACGCCCTGGCGGATGCGATCCGTTTGCTGATCGAGGATGATACCCGGCGGAATGAAATGAGCCGTACGGCCTGTGAATGGGCGGCGCGGTTTTCATGGCAGGCCGCGTCGGAAGCATTTATGAAAATTCTGGAACAGGAAACCGCTGTTACGAAAGAGTCCGGTGATGAATAAAAAAAACCATCCGCATCTGTCAGGAAAAAAGGCCGCGCTAGTTAACGCGGGGCTGTTTATACTTTTTGGTGTGTTGACGCTGCTGCTTTTCCGGGAAGGCTGGCTCAATGGAATGGCAATCCAGGGGATTGACGGCAATTACAGCTATTTGACGCTTTTGCGCAGCAATCTGATGGATGGCCGGAGCGGCTGGTGGGGTCCTTCTTCCTGGCTGGGCATAGGGCAGCCGTTTGGAATCAACTCCATCAATTTTTTTCTGAGACTGTTTCCGGAGCATCTGGAATTGATGGCCGGGTATTTTGTCATGATTTTCACGTCGCTTGTGTTCATGTGGCTTCTGTTGCGAAGGGTTCAATTCGGATCGGCGGCTGCGGCCTTCGGCGCATTGGCCTTCGGTTTTACGCCGCATTTTATCACGCTGGTTTATCCGGGACATATTGACGATGTGCATCTTCCTGCACTGGCAGCGATGTTGTTTTATTTTCTGACGGCTGCGCTGGACGGGCAGACTCCCGGACGGCGCACGTGGTTTTGCCTTCCTGCCGCCGGATTCGCCTGGGGGTTAATGATGAATGCCGATGTGCAGCGCGGGCTCTATTTTTCTGTAACGGCTGTAGCGTACGCCCTGTTTCTTATTTTTCGGGATGTGAAGATCCGCCCGTTTTCTTTTCAGCAGATGGTTTTGCCTCAACGGCTGATCGGTATCGGAAAGCTTCTGTTGGCCGGGTTGTTTATGGGTTTAATTTTTGCGAGCAACGCCCAAACGCTGGTCGGCGGCGAGCTGGTGAGCGGCAAAGTGGCCGGCGTGGATGCAGGCAGTCCGCAAGCAGAAGCAGAACAGTGGGCGTTTGCCACCAGCTGGTCGCTGAACCCCAAAGAACTGCTGGACAGTCTGGCTCCCGGATATCACGGCATGCTTTCCGGCGATCCGGATCGTCCGTACTGGGGAGCCCGTCCGGTGGCGCACAGCAATGACGGCCTTGGATATTTCGTCGTATTTTTCGGTCTGGCGGGCATAGTCACTTCTTTTCGCCGGTGCGGCCGGGCGAGGTTTTTTGCCGTGGCGGTTCTTTTGGCAACCTTGCTGGCTTTTGGAGAGTACTGGCCGGGCCGTCCGCTATTTGCTCTTTGGTATCATCTGCCGATGATGGCCAAAATGCGTGCCCCGGCTAAGTTTATGTGCGTAACGGCTTTTGCACTTTCCATTCTGAGCGCATATGGATTTCAGAATCTGCTCAAAGCGATTCTTGATGACCGGCAAAGGGATTTGAAGCGGTGGCTGATTGCCTTCAGTGGGTTTATTGCTCTTGGAGTTATCGGACTGCTTTCCGTTATCTCCGGAAAAGGAGCATTTCCTTCAGAAAAGGCATTTGATGGCGCGGTACACGCTCTGCTGTGGATGAATCTGTTTTCCCTTCTGGCGGCCGGCTTAATCGCTGTCGCAAAATTCAAAAATAAATTCCGTTGCCGAAGTCAGATCGTAAGATGGGGTTTTTTAATCCTGCTGGTTTTTAACTTATTTCTGATCGACCGGTTCTACATTAAACGCAGCTGGTTTAACCCGTCCGACTTCTTCCGTCCGGATGAAATAGTGAGTTTTTTACAGAAGCAAAAGGGTGATGGGCGTGTGGCCTGTTCGCTCAAGATGATGTATCAGGGGAGGATGGTTCCGCTTTCGCTGATGGCCGCACGCAATATGTATGTTACGCACCTCTTTCAATATTTCAGGATTGAGGCTCTGGAGCATACGCCGCAGTCGCGCATCTCGGATGACTATGACTCCTTTTTTAAAACGCTTCTGCCGGAGGCTCCCCAGGCGACCTCGCCGAATCAGTTTGTGGAAAAAATCCTGAACGGGCAATTGAGATTCTGGCGACTATGCGGTGTGCGCTATGTCATAACAGACGGATATTTGTACGGGGCCTCACAACAGCCGATTCCCGTTTTTGAATTAATGAAAAAGAATCCGGCGCTGCAACTTTGTTTTACCGGAACCGGTTTCGGCGGGCGGCGACTGGCCGTTTTTGAACTGAAGGATACGATGCCGCAGTTCGCTCTTTTCTCGTCGGTTGAGCGGGTGGCGGACCGTGCCGGAATGATTAAACGACTGGGCGAGGAGGCGTTCAATCCGCAGTCCGCTGTCGTACTGGCATCTGCCGCTGCACCGGAAGTCCAATCTTCCGCCGGCGGATCTTATCCGGTTCGTGTGCTGGAATCCCGTCCCGGAGAAATCCGGCTGAGCTGTGAGGTTCCTGCCCCGTCCGTACTGCTCTGGAACTCCCGGTTTGATGGAGGCTGGAAAGCAGATGTCGATGGACATCCGGCGGGGCTGTTCCCTGTGAACTTCATAATGACCGGACTGCAGGTGGATGCCGGATTGCATGAAGTGACTTTGCGTTATAACCCCGATTCCGGACTGCAGAAAATTTCATTCGGAACCGCGGTTGTCGGACTTCTGTGCATCCCGTCGTTTTTTCTGTGTCTGACTCGGAAAAAACCGTTTCGGGAATCCCATCCGGATCGTTGATCGGCTATTTTAAAAATTTCCGGGGATTGCTTCCGCAATTATGCTGGCGGCCCGAAAACGCAAGACACCTTGAAAGGGCGTGTGTCAGGGCCGCGTTAGCGTCTTCGAAGTGTGCCCCAAAGAATACCCAATCCGCCTGCGGACAGTTCGCAGCATTTCAGAAAAAGCATCGCGGACGTCATAATCGGGGTTTTGATCAGCCGTTTCCACTCCTTTAAAAAATAGCCGCGGAATGGATTTCCCTGTTTGCGGAATGCCCCGGGATGTTTTTTTGCGTAAGTAGCCGAACGGCTCCCGTAATAAAACTTTTTTTTCAGCTGTTCAAAGAAACGGATACGGCCTTCATGGTGACGGATTGGAGTGACGGAGTGAGCGATTTCATATTTCTCCAGACACCGCTGATGGAGGTCGAGGTCTTCCAGCCCGGTCAGCTCCTCGTCAAACCCGTTCAGTGCATCGAAGGCTGCGCGGCGAAAAAACCGCGCCGCTTCAATATAGGAACCCGGCGGATAGCATTTCCGTTCCAGAACTTTGCATTGAGTCCAGAATCCGTCGCCAAAGGAATCTTCCGGAATCACCACCGCGCCGACGTCCGGATTTTTCATTAATGCCAGACATTCGGACACCATGTTCGGCGGCACAACCATATCGGCATCCAGAAAGCAGACAAACCCGGCATTCGAAATCCGGGCGCCGTGATTGCGCTGGGCGCTGCGTTCCGGGCCCTTGTTCTCAACCCGGACGCCCAGGCTTTCGGCGATCTGTGCCGTCCGGTCGGTCGAGTTGTTGTCGACCAGAATCACCTCAACGTCTGGATGATCCTGCGTCAGAAGACTTTTCAGGCAGGCCGTTATGTCGGCCTCTTCATTCCGGGCACTCACCACCACCGCGACGTTTTTTTCCTTTTGTTCCATGGAGGATGAAAATAAATTCCCGTCCGTAAAATACAAGGAGTAAGTGGGTGATAAGCTGCTTAAGTCGGCAAGGTTTTACGGCTGGCTGATACGGTTCGCAGAAAACGAGTGCAGGAAGAGGTAAGATAGGCTACGTTCCCGCATAGAATTACCGTATGTGAGGGAAAACGGAATGAACAGTGAATTTCTACCATTTGCCGGAAAGATTATTGGCTCAGGAATGCTGGCACGGGCGTTTCGGCCTGTGTTTTCAGAAGAACCGGGAACGATCTGTATTTACGCCGCCGGAGTTTCCAATTCAGGGTGCATTCAGGAGAGTGAATTTAAACGCGAACGGAACCGTCTGACAGGGGCCTTACAGAAATTCATACAGGCAGATCCGTTTGTCTATTTCGGGACGTGCAGTGCGGTCGATCCGGATGTAATAAAAACCCCGTATGTACAGCATAAGCTGGCAATGGAAAATCTGGTGAAGACGCATTCTCGGCATCTGATTTTCCGGCTTCCGCAGGTCGCCGGAAAAACACCGAATCCGCACACTCTGCTGAATTTTATGTATGCGCGGATTGCGCGCAGTGAGCAGTTCACGGTGTGGAGCCGTGCCCGCAGAAATATTATCGATGTGGATGACATGGCATCCATCGCCCGGCAGTTCATTACGGATCGCTCCGTACGTAACATCACGCTGAATATCGCCAACCCCGTCAATTATTCGGTAATCGAGATTGTCCGTGCTATGGAAATCGCCGTTGGCAAACCCGCTGTATATGATCTTGTGGATCGTGGTTCAGTCTATACGATAGATGTTTGCGAAGCGACGGTTGCTGCGGAACGTGCCGGAGTCGTTTTTTCGCAGGACTATCTCAGTAATGTAACAGGTAAATATTATGGAAACCTTACGTGACATGAAGTGTACCTTGTCGATTGTTGTGCCGGTTTATCGCAGCGCGTCGATTTTGCCGAATCTGGCGGAACAGATCCATAACGAGATGTGTAAAGAGGCGTTAGAGGGCCGGTTTGAACTGTTGCTGGTCAATGACGGCAGCCCGGATAACAGTTGGGACGTGATTCGTGCCCTTGCCGCAAAAAATTCGTTTGTCAGAGGCATTTCACTCCGCCGCAACTTCGGACAGCATAATGCGATTATGGCGGGACTGAATTATGCAACCGGGGATTTTGTTGTCATCATGGATGACGACTTGCAGCACCCGCCGCAGGCCATCGGGAGTATGATCCGGGCTCTTTCAGAAGGATATGACGTCTGTTACACAAACTATCTGAACCGGAAGCATGTCTGGTGGAAAAAACTGGGCAGCCGATTCAATGACTGGGCGGCCACCTGCTTGCTGGACAAGCCGAAGGGACTCTACCTTTCGTCATTCAAGGCGATCCGCAAAGACGTGGTAAAGGAAATCATTCAATATGACGGCCCCTACACCTATGTGGATGGATTGATCCTTGATGTGACCCGCTCCATTACCACGGTGGACATAGAACATCAGGCCCGCTGTGAAGGGGTCGGAAATTATACGTTGCGCAGCTCTTTTTCTTTGTGTCTGGGAATGGCCACCAGCTTTTCGATTCTGCCATTACGGATCGCTTCCTATACGGGATTCGCCATGGCCGCTTTGAGCGTGATTGTGATCATCGTCGTTTGTGTGCAAAAACTGCTGCACCCGGAGCTTCCCGCCGGATGGGCGTCCCTGATTGCCACCATCCTGCTGGTCGGCGGGGTGCAGACTATATGTATCGGCCTGATCGGCGAATATCTCGGCCGAACCTATCTCAAGTTGAACCACAAGCCCCAGTTTGTGATCGGCAGTACAACGTGAACGGGAATCGCGAGGAAACACAGAATGCCGGTATGTCGCGTGAAGAGGATTTCTGATGAGGCCGTCTATCGTATCTGTTTGTATCCCTGTCTATAACGGTGCGGCTTTTATTGCCGCCGCCGTTGAGTCAGTTCTTGCGCAAACGTTCCATGATTTTGAGCTGATTATTTTGGATAACGCGTCGACGGATCAAACGGCGGACATTCTTTCCCGGTTCAAAGACGAACGCCTGCGTATTGTCAGGCATCCGTCAAATATCGGTGCGACAGCCAACTTTAATGCGGCGCTGAGCGAGGCGCGGGGAGTGTGGGTTAAAATTCTTTGTGCCGACGACCTGCTCTATCCGGATTGTCTGGAAAAACAGATGGCTGCGGCGGGTTCACCGGACAGCCGTCCTGTTTTATTATGTGCCGCCCGCGATATTATCAATGCCCGCGGGCGCCGTTTGATGAGCCGCAGATTTCCAGGGGCTGCCGGATGGATGCCGGGTTGCGATGCCATCCGCCGGTCCATTCGCGCGGGAACCAATCTGCTGGGTGAACCGGCGGCGGTGCTGATGCATCGCGAGACGGCATTGAACGTGGGCGGATTTGATCCAGCCTGGCGCTTTTGTACCGACCTTGATTTATGGGTGAGGATTCTTCAATATGGCGACCTGTATGTTGATCCGGCTGTATTGTGTGCGTTTCGCGTGTCAACGCAATCGTGGAGCATTGCGCTGGTCCGGTCGCAGGCAAAAGAATTTTGCCGCTGGATGACACAGCGGCAGAATGACGGATTGTTACGCACCGTATGGATTGATCGGCAAGCCGGCAGAATGAAGGCGTATTTATTAATGATACAACGCCGGATATTTTACCGGGTGGTGAACCGGGGGAGAGCGAAATGAAAGCAGTTATTTTGGCAGGAGGCTTTGGAACGCGTTTGTCAGAAGAGACCGTGCTGAAGCCGAAACCGATGGTCGAGGTTGGCGGATATCCGGTTCTTTGGCACATCATGAAACTTTACTCCGCCTTCGGGATCAATGAATTCGTGATTACTCTCGGCTATAAAGGCGAGGTGATTAAAGATTTTTTTGTCAATTATCTGCACCGCGCGCAAAACCTTTCCGTGCGTCTCCGGGACGGGCAGATTGATGTTCACGGCGCGGCGGCTGAAGACTGGATCGTTCACCTGCTGGATACCGGGGAGCAGACTCAGACCGGCGGACGGCTTCGTCGTGCCGCACAGTTTATCGGGCGCGAACCGTTCATGGCGACCTATGGCGACGGACTGGCCTCTGTTGACATCCACGAACTGCTCGCTTTTCATCGCAAAGAAAAACGGGCCGCCACCGTGACTGCGGTACGTCCTCCCGCCCGTTTTGGCGGTCTGGATATTGATGGCGGCCGCGTTGCTCATTTCGCTGAGAAGCCTCAGACCGGGGAGGGTTGGATTAACGGCGGTTTTTTTGTTCTCGAACCTGAAGCACTTGATTGTATTGCCGGAGACGGCACCGTGTTTGAAAAGGAACCTCTTGAAACACTGGCAGAAAACCGGCAACTCAGTGCATATTGTCACGATGGCTTTTGGCAGTGCATGGATACATTACGCGACCGCCGCCAGCTCGAAACACTTTGGCAGACCGGGAAGGCTCCGTGGAAGTTATGGGAATAGACCGTACATTCTGGAACGGTCGTCGTGTGCTGGTGACCGGACATACAGGCTTCAAGGGAAGCTGGCTCTGTCTTTGGCTTCAGCAGCTTGGCGCGCAGGTGACCGGCTATGCGCTTGAGCCGGACGAAGGCGGAAGCCTCTTTGTCGATGCCGCGGTGGCTGGCGGCATGCACTCGGTGATTGGCGATGTGCG
Organism: Kiritimatiellales bacterium; assembly: GCA_028692515.1. Classification (GTDB taxonomy): domain Bacteria; phylum Verrucomicrobiota; class Kiritimatiellia; order Kiritimatiellales; family Tichowtungiaceae; genus Tichowtungia. The sequence continues at coordinate 10,135 of JAQUXG010000015.1, forward strand.
CGATTTGTCTTTGCTGAGCCGAACCGTGAACGAAGCGCGCCCGGAAGTCGTTTTTCACCTCGCGGCCCAACCCCTGGTTCGTGTCTCTTACGAAATGCCGGTGGATACGTTCGCTGTGAACGTAATGGGCACCGTACATCTGCTTGAAGCCTTACGCCGGGCGGGCGGCGTTTCAGCGGTGGTTGCCGTCACGACCGACAAAGTATACGAAAACTTCGAATTGTCCCGCGGCTATGCGGAAGGCGACCGGCTGGGCGGACATGATCCTTATGCCGCAAGTAAAGCCTGCGCCGAACTGGCGGTTTCTTCCTATCGCCATTCATTTCCGGATTGTCCGCCCGTGGCGACCGCCCGCGCCGGAAATGTAATCGGCGGTGGCGACCGTGCCCGTGACCGGTTGTTGACCGATGTCATGTGTGCGCTGGTTTCCGGGAATAAACCCTTTATTCGTTCTCCGCAGGCCGTTCGTCCCTGGCAGCATGCATTGGATCCGCTTTACGGGTACCTGCTGCTTGCTCAGAAGCTCGTCGGAGAACCGGGGTCATATGCTTCGGCATGGAATTTCGGCCCCGACGAAGAAAGTCATGTCAGCGTGCAGCAGCTGCTCGAACAACTGACCGCATTATGGGGCGGTCATGCGTCGTGGGAAGGCTCTCCCGGAGAACATCCGCACGAAACCGCCTGCCTTTGCCTTGATTCATCACGCGCCCGCAAAGAACTCGGCTGGCATCCACGCTGGACGTTGAACGTTGCGCTCGAACAGACGGTTTCCTGGTGGAAGGCGCAACAGGCCGGCGCAGATATGCAGAACGAAACCCTGCGCCAGATTCAACTTTTTGAAACCGCTTTAATGGAGACTCCGTGAGCAAGCTAACCTGTCGTTTTTGTTCTGCGCCGTTGTGCGAAAGTTTCGCAGATCTCGGCATGTCGCCGCTGTCCAACGCCTATTTAGATGCCGGGCAGTTGCAGTCTGCGGAAACGTTTTACCCGCTGCACGCGTATGTTTGTTCCGAATGCCGTTTGGTGCAGCTTCCCGCGCACGAAAGCCCGGAAAATATATTCAGCAACTACGCCTACTTCTCGTCGTATTCGGACAGTTGGCTGGAGCACTGCCGCACTTATGTTGAAACAATCTGCGCACGCAGGGAGCTTGGATCCCAAAGCAGGGTGGTTGAGCTGGCCAGCAACGACGGCTATCTCCTTCAGTATTTTAAAGAACGCGGCATTCCGGTTCTTGGCGTTGAACCCGCCGCGAATGTGGCGGCAGAAGCGGACCGCAAAGGCATTCCGACGCTTGTCCGGTTCTTCGGAACGGAGACGGCCAAAGCCATGTGCGACGATGGAATGTCGGCCGACCTGCTGGTCGCGAATAACGTGCTCGCCCACGTACCGGATCTCAACGACTTTGTTGAGGGAATCCGCATGGTTCTGAAGCCGGAAGGCATCGCAACCCTCGAGTTTCCTCACTTGCAGCGGCTGGTTGAACAGAACCAGTTTGACACGATTTATCACGAGCACTTTTCCTACTTTTCATTTCTCACCGTGCAGCGGATTTTCTGCGCGCACGGATTGCGGATTTTTGATGTGGATGAACTGCCGACGCACGGGGGGTCTCTGCGCATCCAGGCCTGTCTTGAAGACGGCATGGAACCGGAACGTCCCGCCGTTGCGGCGCTCGCGGCACGGGAAATTTCGCTGGGGTATTCCCGTCCGGAAATCTATGCCTGCTTTCATGAGCAGGTGCAGTCCGTAAAGCGCAATCTGCTTCGCTTTCTGCTTGATGCACGTGAGAGTGGAAAAACGGTTGCAGGATACGGTGCGCCCGCCAAAGGGAATACGCTTCTGAACTACTGCGGCATCCGCACCGACCTGCTGGCCTTCACGGTAGATCGCAGTCCGCATAAGGCGGGACGGTTTCTTCCCGGAACGCATATCCCGATTTTCAACCCCGATCATCTGCGTGAGGTAAAGCCGGATTATGTACTGATTCTCCCTTGGAACCTGAAAGAAGAAATCATCCGGCAGATGTCGGATGTTCGCGGGTGGGGCGGACAGTTTGTTGTGCCGATCCCGCAGGTTGAGGTGATCGAATGAAATTCGAACAGACAGGGATTCCCGGCGTGTGGCTGATCGATATTGACCCGCACGAGGATGAACGCGGTTTTTTTGCCCGTGCATGGTGTGCCGAAGAGGCCGCGGCACATGGCCTCAATCCGGCCTGTGTACAGTGCAGTTTCTCGTTTAATAAACTGCGCGGAACGCTGCGCGGCATGCATTGGCAGACGGCGCCTCATGCCGAAGCCAAATGGATCCGCTGCACGCGCGGAAAGGCGTGGGATGTTGCACTCGATTTACGTCCCGAAAGTCCGGCGTACGGCCAATCGATCGGCATTGAACTGAGTGCCGATACCCGGCGGATGATCTATATTCCCGAAGGCGTGGCGCATGGGTTCCAAACCCTGGAAAACGACACCGAACTGTTCTACCAAATGTCAGAAGTGTATGTTCCTGCGCTGGCGCGCGGTATTCGCTGGAACGATCCGGCATTCAGAATTGAATGGCCGGTCGGGCAGCCGGTTCTGTCGGATCGCGACCGAAGCTATGAGGATTTCACGCTGTGAAACGGGTGCTCGTTACAGGTGCGGGCGGCTTTATTGGGCGGCAGGTGCTGACCCCTCTGCTGGAAGCCGGCGGCGAGATTCATGCCGCCAGTCTGACGGTTCCGGACGAAGCCCCGGCGGGCATCCGCTGGTATTCACATAATCTGCTTAACACGGCAGAGGTGGAAGATCTTCTTCGAACCGTTCGTCCGACTCATCTGTTGAACCTGGCCTGGTACGCCGAGCCGGGAAAATTCTGGAACGCCCCGGAAAACCGGCTGTGGCTTGAAGCCGGTAAAGAGCTGTTAAAAGCATTTCAAACCAACGGCGGACAGCGCGCTGTTTTTGCCGGAAGCTGTGCGGAATATGAGACCGGACACGGGCAATGCATCGAAAATCAAACTCCGCTTAAACCGGCGACGCTCTACGGTCTCTGTAAGCATGAGCTGCAGCAGTTTGCCGCCTCCTATGCGAAACAGAACGGGATGAGTGTGGCCTGGGGGCGAGTTTTTCATTTATACGGTCCCTATGAATATCCGCAGCGTTTTGT